>NZ_JBQOJA010000010.1:0-94593 GCF_054971385.1 Marinococcus tarijensis
GAAGATATGTTTCAACGGCAGGGTTAACTTCAAGGCTGGAAAAGGACAGCCGTTTACACAAAATTATTGACGGTCCCTTTTCTCATTTTTGTTTACTTTATCCCTGAAAAAGGAAAGCGTTTACTAATGCTCAACTTAAAGGAGAGATAATGATGGCGGAGGATCCAAAAAAGCAGAACAGTACGTCGATAAGCTGGATCAGGAAGACAAAGACCAGATCATGCAGAACTTTAATACCTTTAAAAATTATCTTGGCGATCAGGTGAAAAAGGGTGAAAGTATCGGTCTCGGGAAAAAAGGGCTGGCGAAAGCCACCAAACGCGTCGCCGAACACCTGGCTAAGCACGAAGAGCCGCGCAACCGGGAGGAAAAGGTGCTGAACGAGCTCTGGCAGAATGCCGAAAAGGATGAAAAAGACGCCATTGCCAAAGCGCTTGTCCGCATGGTCGACCAAACGAATAAGGACGAAACCGAAGCATAAAAAAAATCCCGCTTTTCAGCAGAAACTGAAAAGCGGGATTTTCATTCACTCATTGTCATCCGCCCTGTATGGCGTTGTAAATAAAGTAAGCAATCACAAGTACAATGGCCACCGGCAAAATAAACTTAAAGAAACAGCCAGCCATACGGATAGCAAGAAAAACAAATACGATAAGCAGCAGAATACCTATAATAAATTCCACGAATATGGCCTCCCTTCTAAAACACAGCTATCTATCAAACATTATTAACTATTTTTCACTTTAATACTGCTAACACATATCTTTACACCGTAGGCTTTTAATAAACATTATTCAGCACCTTTCGATATTATTACACATTTCTTCATGCAAAAAAGCCCTCATGCAAGGACTTTTCAGCTGCCGCTATGCGGCTTTTGGAGTTTGTTGTTCTTTAGGCCCCCGTCCGACTTTTCCTTTTAAAGCTGGAACAAAGCGGTCAAGGCCGATTTTACCGGCATTACCTTTTCCAGCCAGGATGAGGATTGCGAGAATAAGCATGATCGGGTTCGTCGACACTGTGCCTGCGAGCAGAAATGCCATGTTCATCGTACCGCCGAAGAAGGCAGCAGTGGTTGTAAACAAGCCAACAATTAAGCCGGCACCCACCAGTACTTCACCCCACATGACGAGAAAGCCAAACAGTCCGGCATTCGGAATGGCGACATTTTCCAGGAAGGCTGTGTACCATGGATAAGCTGCTGCTGTGCCCCGGCCCTGCATAACCGGTTCAGCGACCGCCCCCTGCAGAAATCCTCCAGGATTAAAGCCCTCTGTTATTTTACCAAGTCCCGAAGTGAGCCACGTCCAGCCTAAGTACAAGCGTGCCAGCAGAAACAGTACCGTCGCAATCGTCGATTCCTTCAAAAAACGAATAATCATTATGAATCCCCCTTTTGTGAATATATTCACATATTTCTTATCTTTAATATACCATATTATATTTTATTGTGAATAATTTCACATGAATGGTCACAAAGTATTCATATATGTAAGATGTTGAAAATGATAAGCAACTTTTTCGCGAACTCCTTTTGGATCGTGCTATAGTATTTTGGCAGAAGGAGGGCTTAAGCAATGAACGAAAAATATACCCCATTATTTCAACCATTAACATTACCGAATGGAATCACCTTGAGAAACCGCTTTGTACTGGCACCGTTAACCCACGTGTCCTCCAACGAGGATGGCACCATTTCCGACCGCGAGCTTCCTTACATTGAAAAACGGTCGGAGGATGTCGGTCTGGCTATTACCGCAGCAAGTAACGTAACAGCTCTGGGAAAAGCATTCCCCGGACAGCCGTCCATTGCCAGAGACTCAGACATCGAAGGCCTGCGCCAGCAGGCTGCTGTCATGAAAAAGAACGGCGCAAAAGCCGTCGCCCAGATTCACCACGGCGGAGCCCAATCTTTGCCAAACTTGACTCCCGGCGGCGATGTGGCCGCGCCAAGTGAAATTGAACTGGCGAGCTTTGGCGAGCCGCAAAAGCATCATGCCCGCCCGATCACGCATGAAGAAATCAAAGAAACAATTCAGGCGTTCGGGGAAGCGACAAGACGTGCAGCCCAGGCAGGCTTTGACGGCGTAGAAATTCACGGCGCCAACCACTATCTCATTCAGCAGTTTGTGTCCCCGTATTATAATCGCCGGGACGATGAGTGGGCTGACCCATTTAAGTTTCCACTGGCCGTGGTCAACGAGGTAACCGCCTCAGCCAGGGAACACGGCGGCGACGATTTCATCGTGGGATACCGCCTTTCCCCGGAAGAAGCTGAATCCCCGGGCATCACAATGGAGCTGACGAAGGAATTAATTGATCAACTGGCCGAGCAGCCGCTGGATTATTTCCATGTGTCGCTGATGGATATTCATTCCGAAACACGGGAAGGCCAGTACAATGGACAAAAACGTATTCAATTGATCCACAATTGGATTGGCGGGCGTGCTCCGCTAGTCGGTATCGGCTCCATTTTCACGGCAGATGATGCCCTGAGCGCTCTGGAGACAGGCACGGAATTAGTCTGCCTCGGACGGGAATTGCTGCTCGATTATCAATTTGTGCGAAAAATCCAGGAGGGGCGCGAGCACGAGATCAATGCCACCTTTGATCCAAACGAGCCGACGAAATACCACGTTCCAGAACCGCTATGGCAGCAGCTCTACAACGGATTTTATCCGCTGCCGAGAAATGACAGCTGATATTTTTATACGGCTGATAATAAAAATTAGCTAAAAAATAAGAAAAACCGCCCCTGGGTCGAGCGTTTTTACGTTGAACCAGGAGCGGTTTTTTCTTTCATAAGCTAAATAATAAAACAGTGCAAACCAATAAACCCGCAGCCCATCACCATCAGTATCCAGTCAAATTAGGATCGGTTTTTCTTTCCATTGATTCGATATTCGGTGTCCGGTTTCTGCTTCAATGATGTTTAGTGCTTTTAAGGCGACAGCAAATTCTTTACGGTAATACTTTTTGATTTCCCAGGCCAGCGTATTCTGCAGTGACATACCCTGTTCATAGCGGCGGATGGCAAAGCTTAAATGATCAGTCAATGCAACATATAAGTAATCATCAAGCTTCACGCCAAGCTCCTCTTTAGCCAGCGAAATAATCTGCTCTGCAATTGCCAGGTAGGTTTCGGACACGTCTGCGAGCAGCTCCGCCAGCTGATCGGAGACATTTTCGTTTTCAAGCACGAACGTTTTCTCTACCTGCTCCTGATCAACCGCTTCGCCTGCCTTGCGCTGAAAGGCAAGTCCTTTTCCCATCACTACCATTTCTTTTCCGTAGCGGTTTTCCGTCAGTACTACGTTGTTGTTAAAGACTTTTTTTATTTGCATATCTCCTCGCCCTTTGCCTGAATAGTCCAATAAAAAAACCTAAACTCACACACCATTCTACCACGAACGGCGCGAAGTTTAGGTTTTGCCTGCTTTCTCAGTAACAATCCTAATTTAAGGGAATATTCTTTTGTAAACGCTTTCTATATATCTATTTTTACCACAGGCCGGAGATAGGGTCAATACTTATTTCCTAAATAATAACCAGGACTTTAGATTTTCGTTGCAGCCTCCCGCATCGTTTCCTTCCTTCTGCATCTGCACGTGCCAGGAGAAGGCTTCTTCCAGCAGATGCGGCGTCTGTCCGCTGGCTTCCTCACAGGCACGCTGAAAATAGCTACACAGCTGCTCCTGGTAAAGCGGATGCGCGCAGTGCTGAATAACTTCTGCAGCCCTCTCCCGTGGGGCAAGTCCCCGGAGGTCAGCATAGCCCTGCTCCGTTACGAGAATATCGACGTCGTGCTCCGTATGATCCACATGGGAAGCAAACGGCACTATGCTGGAAATATCGCCGTTTTTGGCAATTGATTTTGTTACGAAAATAGCTGTGCGGGCGTTGCGGGCGAAGTCACCCGAGCCGCCAATGCCGTTCATCATATTCGTACCATTTACATGAGTCGAATTAACGTTGCCGTAAATATCTGCTTCGAGGGCCGTATTAATGGAAATCAGGCCGAGGCGCCGGATGATTTCCGGGTGATTGGACAATTCCTGCGGACGCAGGACCAGCTGATCCCGGTAATTTGCAAGCTTCGGAAACACTTCGTTCATTTTTTCCCCGGAAAGGGTAATTGAACAGCCGGAAGCAAACCGGACTTTGCCAGCGTCCATCAGGTCAAACACGGCGTCCTGAAGCACCTCGGAGTACACCTCCAGATTCGTAAATTCTGAATCCAGCAGCCCGTGAAACACAGCGTTCGCTACTGTACCGATGCCGGACTGCAGCGGCGGAAGTTCTTTTTCAGCATTTCCGTGCCCGTATTCATTTTTCAAGAAATCGATCAGGTGTCCGGCTATTACCTTTGTCGTTTCGTTCGGACTCGTAACAGTGGATGGGGAATCCAGTTCATTCGTGATAATGATGCCCTGGATTTTTTCCGGGTCCACAGGAATAGCGGTGGTGCCGATCCGGTCCTCTACGTCCCTTAGTGGAATCGGACCTCTTTCTCCCTGGCGGCCCATATGGTAAATGTCGTGCATCCCTTCCAGTTCGGCAGGCTGAGCCGTATTCAATTCCACAATAATCATCTCAGCCTCTTCTGCAAAAACCGCCGAATTGCCTACTGAAGTGGAAGGCACGAGCCATCCTTCTTCGGTGATTGCTGCTGCTTCTATAATTGCAGCATCAATGCGGTTCAGCGATCCGTGGCGCACGCCTTCTGCAGTGTGGGACAGATGCTGGTCAATAAACGAAATATTACCCTGGTTGATCTCTTCGCGCATCCGCTGATCCACCTGGAAAGGTAATCGCTTACAAACAATGCCGGCGTCAGCCATGATCTGATCCGTATCCGAACCGAGCGAAGCGCCAGTATAAACGTCAAGGCAGAAATCTTCATGCTTCGCTTTTTCCACAAGAGCCCCGGGCACAGCTTTTACATCTCCTGCACGTGTAAAGCCGCTCAGTCCGACGGTCATTCCATCCTTTATCCATCCTGCTGCTGTTTCGCTGTCCACAATGCGTTCCTTCAGATCGCTGTGCCGAAGCACCTGCTGCAGCTTATTGTTCACGGTAACCCCTCATTTCTTTTTGTACAGCGTAGCAGGATGTGTCATAAGATTCTTTCAATTATGCACAAGCGACCGATATTTATGAACAAGCCAGCAGGTATGCGGATGAATCAGAACTGCAGCCGCCACCGGAAGCTGCTCGCATACGTCTGGCCGACCGGCACGCGGGATCCATCCTCCATGATGAGCGTAAAGGTGGAATGCGAATCGGGCTGAATGTCCCGGATTTTGTTTATATTTACGATAAATGAACGGTGGCAGCGGATGAACGTATCCTCCGGCAGCAGCCACTCCAGCTGGTGCAGCGTGAATTTGTTTGTGCCCCGTTTTTCACTCGTCTGTATCCACGTTTTCCGGTCGTATGCTTCCATATAGGAAACCTCGCTGTACGGCACGGGTTTCCATCCATTTTCATGCTGCATCGTCAATATTTTAAGCTCTTCCGGAGCTTCGCCCGGCACGGTAATGGCCGTCAGACAGCCGACGAGTTCATTTTTCTGAATAATGGGCACCGATGTTCCGTAGTAAGGGACACCGAACACGTGACTGCTCACATGACGGGATGTTTTCTTTTTCCGCATCAGCGAATGGTAGCTGACCGTATCCTGCACAACTCTGTCGCCCGGGGTAATCGACAGATCAACTGTCCGGCTCGGCTTATAGTAGATGAACGCATCTGTACTCGCAGCTGCAAACGAGGTCTCCTTTGGAAACAACTCCTTAAAGCTGTCGATTAACGGCGCAATGGATGAGCTGTCCATGCTTTTCCTCCTTCTATTCAAAATTTCTCCTGCTTTTATTATATGGTAGTTTGCTGCCGCAAAAAATTCTGCTTTCGAATACGCGGCATGCTTCCCTTCTATTTTCCCGATTATTTTTTGACGAGCTGCACGCCCGCTTCTTTTTCAAGCACAAGATTAAAGCCTGTCTTTCCCTTATTCAAAACTGCCTGCCTCCAGCTTTCCTCCGGCGGGTCGAACAATTGATGAAATTCCTTCTGCAGCTCTCTAGCATCTGCTTCTTTTTTTGCCCCGTACCAGTAGTACTGATTTTCATGCACGACAATATCGAGCGCTCTCATCTGATCAGGCAGCCGGTTGCCGATCGTGCCGAATTCCAGCAGGCAGGAGAAGATATACTTATCCGGATGCCTCCTGCTGTAGACGTCCTTCACGTATTCCGCATCCTCGCCTTTAATTTCCCGCACATCTGTTTTTTGCACATCATTTACCTCAGGATCCCCGAACTGCTTTTGGAGCTGCTTTTCCTTGCGAGGGTCTGAATGCGGCACCTGCAGCCACAGCTGTTCGGCGGGACCAAGGCCGGTGTGAATATCAATATGGATGACCGTTTCGTATTCCTTTACCCACTCATCTATGCGTGACAGGAGCTTTTCCACCGGTTCTTCATGAGCTGCCCCGCCGTAAAAAATACCGGTGGGATACTGGTACTGCCCCATCGTTGCCGCTTTTTCCAGTCCGGATACGCCGCGCTTAAACACCTTTGCCCCGAGAGCGCTTAATAGATTCCATCGCTGTTTTTTCCAGCTTTTTACCGGCTCTTCCGGCACAAAGTGCTTCTTTTCTTTTTCAAATCGCTTGTTCAGTGAGGCAGGCACATTGTTCCAATCTTTTATAAAATTACGGTTCAGATCCACGTTATTTTCGCTCACCCGCCGCCGGTTTTTCATCCCCCACGGATTCACGGCATGCACGAGGCGTATCCCGGTCGTATTCGGATTCAGCTGGGTTAAATATTCATCGATGAACAACTGCAGAAGCGCCGATCCTGCATATCCTTCTATCCCGTGTACGCCGGTGGTGACGATAATCAGCGTGCTTGAATGGTATTTGGCGTCCGCTGCAATAATATCGGTCGTATTATTGTTTTCCGGTTTTCCAACAGCATACTGGGTCAGCGAGGCCTCCGGCCAGACCGCTGCCACGTCTGTGCTTCGTTTCCGGAAGGCCCTTCTTGCTCCCTCATACGTCGGGGAAAAATGTTGATCGGATTGTTTCATTTTGTGCTGCCTCCCTGTTCAAAATTAGTCTTACGCTCATTATTCCTCGTCATTTCGGGTACAAACCTATTAGCGGCAAAAGAAACTACAAAAAAGGATGATAACTATGCAGCTGCCTTCTTCTTTAGTACAACTCGCCAATGAACGGATTGAACCATTTGACTGCGAGGGATTTCTGCCGGGCGCCGGTCCGTCGGAGGCCACAATTATGTTTGTCGGGGAAGCCCCGGGTGAGACTGAAATTCATAACGGCATCCCCTTCAGCGGCAGGGCGGGAGTCATTTTTGACTCGTACCTCGACGACTTGAACATTAAACGGGACGATATTTATATTACCAGCGCCGTGCGAAGCCGTCCGTTCAAATGGGGACAGACCAAAGCCGGAGTGCTCCGAAAATATAACCGGACGCCAAACCAGAAGGAAATTCAAGCTCATGCGCCTGTGCTCGATTATGAAATTTCCCGGGTGCAGCCACAGTGGCTTGTGCCGATGGGGAAAATCGCCTATCAGCGGCTGCTCGGAAAAAGTCCCAGACTCGGTGACGTGACCGGCCGAATACAGACATCTCCCGTGCAGCAGTGGGACGAAGCAGACGAATCATACGTTTGGACAAAGGAAAGCTACAACATCTTTCCGATCTATCATCCGGCCGCGATCCTGTATAACCGGAGCCTCGAGCAGACGATGAAGGACTATCTGAACACACTTGCTGCCCACGCGCTTCATGCATGAAAAAGCTCCGGAGTACAGATGAATGTCTGGGCTCCGGAGCTTTGTATTAGTAGACTTCGTACGTCTGGCCGGTCTGCTGGCCTTCGACACTTTTCTGATATGCAAGAGCGACTTTATCTCCCGGCACGGGGTCAAAGCCGCGGAAAAAGCCGCCAAGCTTTTCTGCCGATTCGCTTAACAGGTTCGGGCTGATATTGTTAATCCGGATCCCTCTTGGCAGTTCAATTGCCGCAGAGGTGACGAAGCCTTTCACGGCACCGTTTGCCATTGCTGCGGACGTTCCCTGAGGAATCGGATCATCCATCATGACTCCGGATGTAAGCGTGAAGCTGCCGCCGTCATTCACGTATGGAATGCCAAGCAGCACCAGATTAATCTGGCCCTTCATTTTACTGTTGATGGCCGTCTGGTTCTTTTCCGGAGTCAGCTCGGTGAGCGGGGCAAAGCCGGCGCTGCCGGACGCTGTAATAACGGCATCCACGCGGCCGGTTGATTCATACATTTGGCGGATGCTGTCTTCATCTGTAATATCCACCTGCACGTCCCGGCCGTTTCGTCCGGCGCAAAGAATGTCGTGCTCGTCCTTTAAGCGTTCGTACACGGCACTTCCGATCGTACCTGAAGCCCCAACTAACAATATGCGCATGAAAATCTTCCTTTCTTTCTCCAAAGTTTCTCTACGCTTTATTGTTCCACTTTTTTCCGTCTTACAAACACAGGACATTTCATCATTCCCACTGCAGAGACTGAAGCTCCCATGCGTCGACGTGAAAGACTGCCGGCGCTTCAGCTGAAAATTGGAGCTCTCCTTCTTCCTGCTCCGGGAAGATGCGGGAGGTCGAGACGTATTCCCCGTCGTTCACAAACACTTCTGCAGAGGAACGGTCAAACAGGCACCGAATCGAACGCGCACTGTTTACCCGGCCAGTACGGCAGACCGGAGCGCCCGTCTCCAGATCCGGCCGTTCAAAGGTAATCGTCTGCTCCCGGGCATCATAGGAAATATGAAAATAACGGCGCCAAGAGACGGTCCAGCTTTTATCCTCCTCCACATCCAGGTAAACCTCTGCCACTGCGGCATTCCATGACTGCCACACTACCGCCTCATTATCCACAGCAACAACCGCGGATGCGTGTTCTTTTCGCAGCTGGCGATACTCTTCAATTGGCTGCTGGTACAGATGCCCGTTCTGCATTGTCAGCTCCCGGGGGGCCGTCAGACAGTGAACCCAGCCGTCGGCAATCGTCGGCTGCGCCTGTTCCTGCTGGTCCGGCACTCCCATCCAGCCAATCAGCAGGCGCCGGCCCCGTTCGTCCAGAAACGTCTGCGGGGCGTAAAATTCAAAACCGAGGTCTATTTCACGAAACCTCCCATGGGAAAACGTGCCTGTTTCAGGGGAGAATTCACCGGCAAAAATGCCGGTCTGATACTGATTCTGATACCGATACGCTTCTGCTTCAAGCCCCTGCGGAGATATGAGCAGAACCCGCGAGCCGTCCAGTTCAAAAAAGTCCGGGCATTCCCACATGTAGCCAAAGGAAGCACCCAACGTAACGCCTTTTCCGGCAAGCGGCCCTAAATATTCCCATTCCCAGAGGTCCGGAGACCGGTACAGCAGCACCTGCCCTTCCAGATCAAGGCGCTGGGCACCGATCACGAGCCACCAAAAGCCCGACTCAAACCATACTTTTGGATCACGGACGTGAGCGGTGTATCCTTCCGGCTGATAAATTACGGGACCGTGCTTTTCAAACTCCACTCCGTCGCTTGAAACCGCAACACACTGATAGCTCGTCCGGTTCCCGTGCTCGTCCTTGACGTTTCCGGTATAAAACAAGTATAGAAAGCCTTCATGCGCTACCGCACTGCCGGAATAGCAGCCGTTTTTCTCAAAATCATGCACCGGTGCGAGTGCCGGGGGCAGAAGCTCCCAATGGACCCAGTCCCGGGTCGCCGCATGCCCCCACCATTTGCTGCCGTGGCCGGTATGAAACGGCATCCACTGGTAAAACACGTGGTACACTCCCTGCCACTGTACAAGCCCGTTCGGATCATTCATCAACCCAGCAGGAGGCACCAGATGAAACTGCTGTCGAAAGGGGCCTGCCGCTTCGACTGTTTGTATTATTTGTTCTGCTTCCTTTCGAAGAGCCTGCTCCTCTTTCATGGCTTCCTCCTTATACAGCTTTTTCCTCACTGTCTTTTTCTGTGTTTGTCTCTTCTTTCTCCGGCTGCTGTTCTTCTTCCTGCCAGCCGAGCAGCCACGTCGCGCTGAATGCGCCTCCGACAGCAATCAATATTCCAATTGCATAATTAATAGGATCGTTAGCAAGCGCAAACATCGGGAGCCCGGTAACGCCAATTCCGTTCGCTGTTACAGTAGTTATCGTCACGTAAGCACCGCCAAGAGCGCCACCGATAGCGGCTCCAATAAACGGTCGGCGGTAACGGAGATTCACTCCGAAAATGACCGGTTCTGTAATACCGAGAAATGCTGCCAAAGCCGATGGCGCAGCTATCTCTTTCATTTTTTTATTATTCGTTTTCAGCCAAACAGCAAGACCAGCTCCGCCCTGGGCTACATTTGCCACCGCCCAGATTGGAAGCAGATAGTTAAAGCCGACCTGGCCAAGAATTTCTGCCTCAATCGCATGAAAGCTGTGGTGTACGCCGGTTAAAACGATCAGTGAGTACAAGCCGCCAAACACAAGGCCGGCAAATCCTGCTCCGTTTTCATAAAGAAAGCTTAGTGAAGAAGTGACCCCTTCTCCAAGCAGACGACCAAGCGGACCCACGACCATCAGTGCTACAAACCCTGTCGTCATGATCGTTAAAAACGGAGTCACGAGCAGGTCCACCATATTTGGTACGACTTTGCGGAACAGCTTCTCCAGCAAGCACATCACATACACAGTCAGCAGTACCGGAATAACCGTGCCCTGATAGCCGAGAAGTTCAATATTCATACCGATGAAGTTCAATGTTTCCGGCTGAACGTTTGGATCCTGAAGCCCCCATGGATTCAAAAGATTCGGGTGAGTCATAATCCCGCCGACGACAGCCCCCAAGTACGTGTTTCCGCCGAATTCCCGGGCCGCGCTGTAGCCAATCAAAATTGGCAGAATAATAAAAGCGGACGCAGAAAACATATCAAGCAGAATGTATAGAGAGCTTTCGCTGTCTGCCAACCCAAAACGGTTTAATAGATTCAGCAGCCCCATCAGCATGCCGGCAGCGACGATGGCTGGAATAATCGGTACAAAAATATTGGAAAGCACTTTCGCAAATCGTGATACCGGATTCATTTTCTTTTTTACTGCTTCGTTATGATCCAATTGTTTTTGCTTATGCTCTGCGGACTCATCATCGAGACCAATTTCCTCGGCAAATGGCTGAAACACTTTATTAACCGTGCCGGTGCCAAAAATAATCTGAAACTGACCGGAGCTGGAAAAGGCTCCTTTTACGCCCTCCAGGTCTTCAATTTCCTGCTTATTAATTTTGCTTTCATCATCGATGACCAGCCGGAGTCTTGTGGCACAGTGGCTGGCGCTGATAATATTATCTTTCCCGCCAAGGAGCGGCACGAGTTCTTTTGCTGTTTGTTTATGATCCATTCGGACATTCCCTCCCCTGAAGTAACGGAAGCTGTTTTTAAACATAAAAAAGACCCAAAACGAGAAGGGTAAACGTGTCCCTGGGATACACGTTTCCTGTCCTCATTTTGGGTCTTGCCTGCTCGAAGCAGTAACAACTCCCGATATGTGTAATGTACGGAAAGTATACAAAAAGAAAATGTTCATGTCAACGCTTTCTTTTCAATTTTATGAAATCGACTGATTCGATAAAATGCGCTGAATATGAAGCGCAATATAGCCGATTTCCGGCAGAGGAAACGGGAGACCCGCCTCCTGTTTAACGTAATCAGCCAGTTCGTATGCGACAGCATAGGCCTTTTCGTATTTCGTCTGAATCAGCTCCAGCATATCGGGATCCATATCATCAAATACCTTTCCGTCCTCTGCTCGCGAGAGGGCGAAGTTTAAATGAACGACGAGCCGGTGATACGACATGCCGCGATCCTCAAGCTCGAGCCCGGCACGGTCTTCGACGATTTGAATCAGCTCCTGAATCAGCGATGTTCTGTGCATCGTCTCCTCCATCGATCCGGTCTGCAGCTTCGCCGTATGCAGATGCAGCGCAATATGACCCGCTTCGTCCTCAGGCAGTTCGACGCCCAGGTCTTTTTTGATCTTCTGAATGGCCCAAACGCCGATACTGTATTCCTCCTGATAAAGCGCCTTAATTTCATGAAGCAGCTTGTTTTCTATTGTAAAACCCTGTTTAATGCGCTCAAGTGCAAATGCCAGGTGATCAATAATGGAGATATGAATGTGGTCGCTGAGCGGCAGATGCATTTCCCCCTCCGCATAGCTGATAATTTCTTCCCCTACTTCAATAACTTCAATTGGAAGAGTCTTCAAAAGCTGCTCAAATTTTGGCGTTTCTTCTTCCATGCTGAATATCTTTTCTATTTTCTTCTGGTTGACGGGATCGTTTTTACCTTTTTGAAATCCAATTCCTGCCCCAAAAACGATCTTCTCCCGGTCTCCGTGATGGACGACTACTGCATTGTTGTTCAGTACACGCAGGATTTTCATGCACCGGCCTCCTCTCCTTCGATACTATATCACCCTCCGGCCGACATTTCACGCGGCGAGCAAATACGCCTTTCCCGGAAAAGATAACACAAAAAGCCGCCGGTAGTATAACCCGGCGGCTCCATAAGGGGTGCAGATGCATTTATTTCAGGCCGTGTTCTTTTTTGTACGCTTTCGAATACTGATCGGCTGCCTGCATCGCGCTTACAACGTCATAGGGAGTCAGCGCAAACGGCATGTTGTGGCTGCTTTCCCCTTCGGTCAAGGCCGCTTCCGCCACCTTCATCAAGTCCTCCTCTGAGGCGTCTCCAAGATGCAGATCCTCCAGAGTGATCGGCAGCTCCAGGCGGTAATACAGATCCACATACTTTTCAAATTCTTCTTTCGAGCGGTTCTCAAGTGTCAGCTGGCTCAGTGTGCCAAAGGCTACTTTTTCCCCGTGCGTCATGTGATGCACTTCTCCATCGAGAACGGTAAATCCGTTATGAATCGCATGGGCAAGCGCAAGACCACCGCTTTCAAATCCAAGTCCGCTCAGGAGCGTGTTTGCTTCAACAATCTGCTCAAGGGCATGGGTGACAATCTGCCTTTTGTTGGACTCATAGGCAAGGAGTCCATACTGAAACAGCGTTTCTTCACATTTTTCTGCAATTGCTGCGCCGGCAATTGTGGAAAGGCCGCCGGACATCGCATTGGCATTCGCCTGAATAGCCATGCGTGCTTCCACCCATGTAGCCATCGCATCCGCAATCCCGGAAGCGAGAAAACGAGGCGGGGCGCCGGCGATGATTTTGGAATCCATCACGATTAAATCCGGATTTTTCGAATAAAAACGGTATGATTCAAATACGCCCTCGTCCGAATAGATAACGGAAAGAGCGCTCGTCGGGGCATCTGTGGAAGCCGTCGTCGGAACGATGACGCAGTAGGCATCCGGAATTTGGTCACGGACCCCTTTTGCTGTATCGAGCGTCTTACCGCCTCCTACAGCAACAATCATTTCTGCGCCGGCCGATTTGGCTTCTTCGATAATCCGGTTAATTTCCCCGGTGGAAGCTTCCCCGCTAAAGGTAACGTTTACAGCTTCAATGCTCTGCTGCTTGAGGCTGTCGACTACTCTGTTGCCGGCCAGGCCCCATACAAATTCGTCTGCAATAACAATCGCTTTACTGCCCATTTCTTTAACATAGGATCCTACTTCATCAACAACATCGACACCCTGTACATATTTACTCGGACTGATAAATACTTTGTTTCCCATTTTCATTCCTCCAGCTTCAATTTTTCACTCTTTGTTCCTATTCCCACTCTGTTTAATTTTTATTCAATCAACAATAGGAACAAATGTTCCCATAAAGGTTGTCATATTTAAAAAAAGATGCCTTTTATACGTATAACCTAAAGGAGGAATCCGCATTGACCGCGACCTTTCACCAGCAAACGCTCATTCAGCACTTTTTTGACTCCTCTGAGCACCAATACTTCTGGGAACATGGGTATACAGATAAGCTCGATGAAGCCTTCCGTGCCTTTTTTCTTGATGTAAAAAAGCGAGTCTACATGCAAAAAACAATTTACTGGGCAGCGATTCACTATGATAAGCGGGAAAGAAAGCACCGGGACCGGTTTCCACTCGCTCTTGATTCAGAGGAAGAAACGTCTCAGGCACTCCTTCCGGCTGTCGCTTTTGCGGATCAGTCCCGGAGCTTTGCCGTCAAACTTTCCGGACATATTGAAAATCCCGAGCTTTATGACATTATTCAACAGCGGCCGGAAAAGGAGCAAGCAGTGCTATACGCGTTGTTTGTTGAAGGATCGACAACGGCGGAGACCGCCCGGACGATGAACGTTTCCCAGCAGGCTGTCTCTAAAATCAAACAAAAATCCCTGCGCATCCTAAAAACGCATTTGGAAAACTGTGAGATATCCATTGATAAGTAATTTATGTTTTTTCTTGTCTTCCTTTACAGGAATTCCTTGAAAAAAGTGTCCGAGCACCTCTGAAAAATGTATAATAGATGCAACCTTAATTGAAGGAGGATACATATGGGAAATTGGTTAACAGCTGATACATGGTTTTATAACCTTGTAGGGTCTCTCAGTGACGTGATCTGGAATTATTTGTTAATCGCACTCTTACTTATTTTAGGCGTTTATTTCACCATCCGTACCGGCTTTGTGCAGTTCAGAATGCTAAAAGAGATGGTTGTACTTTTATTTAAAGAGGGCACTGATCGCTCAGGCTTCAGGGAGCGCAAGGGTACTACAGCGTTTCAGGCATTTACGATCAGTACTGCTGCCCGTGTCGGTACCGGGAACCTCGCCGGGGTAGCCCTTGCCATCAGTGCCGGCGGCCCTGGCGCAATTTTCTGGATGTGGGTCATCGCTATTATCGGTGCCGCTACCGGTTTTGTGGAAAGTACACTTGCCCAGATGTATAAAGTGAAAGACAAGGACGGCTTCCGCGGCGGCCCGGCCTACTACATGGAGCAGGCGCTGAACGCCCGCTGGCTCGGGATTATCTTCGCTGTTTTGATTACCCTTTGTTTTGGTTTTATTTTCAACGGCGTGCAGACCAACACCATCGCCCAGGCGTTCAACGGTGCTTATAACATCCCAACAGTTTATGTCGGGATCGCTATTATGCTTTTAATTGGTGTTATTATTTACGGCGGGGTCCGGCGTATTGCTGTGGCAGCCGAAATTATTGTGCCAATTTTTGCTTCGCTGTATGTAATTGTAGCCGTTATCATTATGATTATTAATATCGCAGACGTTCCGCAGGTATTCGGTCTTATTTTCGGTCAGGCCTTCGGGATTCGCGAGGTCGCCGGAGGCACAATTGGCGGTGCTCTCATGCTTGGTATCCAGCGCGGGCTCTTCTCCAACGAAGCCGGTATGGGTAGTGCACCGAACGCGGCCGCAACAACGTATGTGAGCCACCCGGTCAAACAGGGACTCGTTCAGTCTCTCGGCGTTCTGACAGACACGCTTATTATCTGCAGCGCCACGGCGTTTATCATCCTTCTTTCCGGTACGTACGCTGATGCCGGGGCTAATATTGAAGGCATCCAGCTGACCCAGCAGGCGCTCGCCTTTCACTTAGGGGACTGGGCGCAGACATTTGTGTCTCTTGCCATTTTCTTCTTTGCTTTCAGCTCCCTGCTCGGGAACTATTATTACGGCGAGGTAAATGTGGAGTTCATCTCTCCGAAACGCAGATACGTTCAAATTTTCCGTGTCTGCTTCCTGCTGTTCGTTCTTCTTGGAGCAGCCAGCGGCCTCGAGCTTGTGTGGGCGATGGCAGACCTGTTTATGGGCTTAATGGCAGTCGTCAACCTTATAGCGATCGCGCTGCTCGGTCATATAGCTGCCGCTGCCCTCAAAAACTACATGGATCAGCGCAGACAGGGCATTGATCCGGTCTTTTACAATGACAGCATCCCGGGACTGAAAAATTTAAAGGTCTGGGGCAAAAAACGATAATTCTCCACCATTCAGCTTTCATCCTTTCGAAAGGATGGATGCTTTTTTTGTGCATTTTTTTCTGTGTCTACCGTGTTACGTGGTACGATGAAAGTATAATGTTATAAACAATACCTCGTGCCGGACACGGGCTTTGAAAGGAGTACGTCTATGCCAGACCGTTCCACCGCTATCCAGCCTATTGTTTCCTATTCGCCGGAAGAGGGCCTTTACGCAGCAGAAGACCAGGTTGCCCTGGAAAAGCCGATGACGATTGTCGTAAACGATGAAGAGTTCGCAACGCTTGTATGCACCCCCACCCACGTTGAGGAGCTCGTCGTCGGGTTTCTCGCATCCGAAGGAGTCATCTTATTCTACCGGGAGATTGAATCGGTTTCTCTCGACGATGACCTGGGCTTTGCCTATGTTTCCATCAATTCCAACCGGGTTAAGGAAGCTTCTTTTTACTCCAAGCGGGTAATTGGTTCCTGCTGCGGCAAAAGCCGCCAGTTTTATTTTCAAAGCGATGTCCAGACGGCGAAAACAGCTGTTACCAAACGCACGCTTACACCTGAGCAGTGTCTTGGGTTTATGAAGGAAATGCAGGACAACAGCGTCGTGTTTAAAAACACCGGTGGCGTCCATAACGCTGCCATTTGCGATACAGACGGCATCATCGTCGACCGCTCTGACATCGGCCGGCATAATGCCCTCGATAAGCTGTACGGTTACTGTCTGATGAACGGTATTCAGGTACGCGACAAGGTACTTGTTTTCAGCGGGCGCTTAAGCTCCGAGGTGCTGACAAAAGCAGCCAAAATGGGCATGGGTATTATTTTATCCAAATCCGCTCCGACAAACCTGGCAATCCGCCTTGCAGATGATTTAAACATCACAGCTGTCGGGTTTATCCGGGGCTCCACCTTTAACGTTTATGCCCATGCCGAACGAATCAGCGCCGACGTCCCTTCTGCGACAAAATAAGCACTGGCCCTTACGGCTCAGTGCTTATTTTTCAGTTTATCCAGCTTTTTATACAGGGACTTTTTCCATTCCTCTGAAAGGGCAGCACATTCCAGCGCCTCTTCGACTTCGGCCGGATCCCCTGAATGGTACGTGATCCGGTTCACGCCAGCAACGCTTAAGGAGGTTGTTCTCGTTTCGAGGCGCAGCGGCTGATGTTTTTCTATGGTGCCTGTCTGGCGTACCCGCAGATAATAGCCGGAATAACTGGTTTCCCTGACATAGAGAGGCAGCTTTTTAATGCCGTGGCGTTTCGCAATTTTATAGCAGGGCTCCCGTGGCTGGCTGATTTCCACAACTGCTTCTCCCCAGCGGAAAACGTCGCCGATCATCACATCCTCCTCGACGCCGTTCTGAACCGTAATATTTTCCCCAAATCCTCCGTGCGGAAGAGCATCCTCAAGCGTTCTGCTCCAGTACGCGTAATGCTCCCATGGATATACACATACTGCTTTCTCCAGGCCCCCGTGGCTCTTTTTGTCGGCCTGCTCGTCTCCGTCCAGGCCGGTCTCCGATAAATACAGGGACTCTTCGAAGCGCTTTGTTTTATTAATAGCCGAAAACACCGGCTTTTCTTTTTCAGCTGATATGTCTTCCGGTTTTCCCGTAAACCATTCCATTACCCGTATGTTCATATGCTGCCCCCCTTCTTTTCTTCAGTCTACCGCGAGTCCTCCATCCTGCCAATACATTCTCAGCCTATATTTAAGACTGCCGGTTTAAGGATGCTTTCCCCATTATTTTGCCAAGCAGTGTGTCCCCGTAAACCGTAGCAATAATTGCCACAAAGACGAGCACGATGCCGAAGGTCTGCCAGAGCGTAAAGGAATCACCAAAAACAGCTACACCGATTACGATCGCCACCACCGGCTCGATAATCGAAAGGATGGAGGCCCTTGAAGATTCCACATGGGCCAGGCCGGCTGTGTATGCTACGTATGCTATCGTTGTAGCTGCCACCGCAAGCCCGATGCCGTTCCACCATACCCCTGGCTCCGTAAAAGCCTCCGCCTTTTCCCATAGGCGGCTCGCAGGCAGTAAAAACAGGCCGCCGAGGATCATGGAATAGGTCGTGATCGTAAGCGGATGATACCGGCCGCTTAAAAACTTTCCAAAAATACTGTAGAGCGCGTAAAAGAAACCAGAAGCAACTCCGAACAAAACGGCCGCTGCAGCGACACTGTCCGACCCAAGAGGGATCAGTCCGACCGCGTACATGCACCCCGTAATCATAATCACAAGCGCCGCTATTTTCCCTGCCGTCAGCGTTTCCTTAAAAACAAATTTGGCGATAACGGCCACAAACAACGGTCCCGTGTAAAGCATCACTACTGCGAGAGAGATGCCGGAGACCTCCATCACGGAGAAAAAGAAAAAGTTAAAAAAAGCAATACTGATAATACCAGTGCCGACAAACAGCGGCAGATCCTGCCAGCGGATGCGCAGCAGGCTTCTCTCCACAATACTTAAAAAAAGGGTAATAATAACCGCTGAAAAAATCAGGCGGATGCCTACGACCTCCCATGGCGTGAATCCATATGTATATAAGTTTTGCACAAACAGCCCCGTTGTGCCCCACAATGCCGCCCCTGCCAGGACGAGCAGATAAGCTAACCGTGCCGGCATGACCCTCTCTCCTTTGTATGTTCTGCTGCATTATTTATATGAACTAAGCTTATCATATCCTCCGGCCCAGCTGACAAAATCTGCATAAAAAAGCAGAAGACCATATGGCCTCCTGCCTCTGTTCACATCGCGTGCTTGATACCTTTGTCAACGAGCCACCAGTTTACCGGGTAGCTGGTTAAAAATCCGATGACCATCGCAATCTGCATCATAAACCAGAACGTCGGCCCGGCCGGACTCGGTGGTGTGGCAAAGAATACAAAATGAACTAAAGCCATAAAACCAAACATACCGATCTGGTAAGCAACAAGCGAGAGCGTATCCGCTTTGGCGGCTTGTTTGATGCCATGGCTTTTACTCATCTGTTCATTCATCGGCAGGATAGACGCCAGCTGAAAGAAAATCCCGAACGTATAGGCCAGTATAAATTCTACGATATAGTCGGCAAACAGCCGGATACCTGCAATCGTCCATCCTAAAGCCACAACGATGGGAATACCTATAATATCCCCAAGCGCACACCCCGCGCCGCAGTGGCTGGTGGATGCGACCGTAGACTGCCACATTGGCTTTTCGCCATGTCCTTTACGTCCGATATAATAATAAAAAAACAGTCCCAGCGGCCCCGAATACAGCACGGTGAGCGGCCAGACAACATTCATAACCATCATAGGCTGCGGATTTCTCCGGACATCTACGATCACGACCGCTGTAGAAATAAAGGCAGCTGCCAACGAAACAACAGCAATAATAGAAATCGTCTCCATCGTGTTTTCCCCTTTCTTTTTATTTCATGGACAACGATACCCCGCAACCGTATATTTTACACATCTGCAATACATAAAAAAGGCTTTCCATCCCGGAAAGCCTTCTCTGTTTACACTTCTTTGTTACGGCCGGCACCCATACCGGCACCCACCTGAAGAACGGATACAATCATTAAAATAACCAGTGCAGGCATCCACGTTTCCCAGGCATCAAAGGAAGCACCTACCAGGATCGGCCCAAGGGCAGCCATAAAATAACCCACCGACTGGGCCATCCCCGATAAATCCGCTGCCCGCTGCGGAGTGGAAGCACGGATGCTTAACAATGCCAGCGCGAGGCTGATGCTTCCACCCTGGGCAAGGCCGATGAACAGTACCGCGATCGTAAGCATGAACGACCCTGTGTTTGTCATAAGGAGCACCAGGCCGAGCACCGCAACCACACCGATTATGGCAATAATGCCCTGCTGATTACGGAACCTGCCGGCAAGAATCGGCGTTAAAAAGGTAGCCGGAAGACTTGCGACCTGCATAAGCGCCACAAGCCAGCCCGCAGCTGCAAGCGGCATGTTTCCAAGGTTATTTAAAATATCCGGCAGCCAGGTGATAGTCACATAAAATCCGATGGACTGCAGGCCCATAAATAATGTTACCTGCCACGCGAGCGGAGACTTCCAAATCGAGCCTTCGGACCTGCTTCGCTCCACCGCTCTCACACGGCCCGGCATCTGAAGCTGCCTGTTTTTCAGCACAAATCCCCAGCACAGCAACGCTGCTGCTGCGGGAACAACCCAGAACAGGAGCGACCACTGCCACCCCAGGCCGGCGCTGGCCGCAAGCGGCACCGAAACCCCTGAACCGACTGCGGCCATCAATACCATCGTAGTCGTATAAATACTGGTCATTACACCGACATTATGTGGAAAGGACTCTTTAATGACACCGGGGAGGAGCACATTGAGCATCGCAATACCCGCTCCTACAAGCAGGCTGCCGGCAAACAAAAACAAGGCTTCGGGCACGTAGCGCATAACAATTCCCACAATGAGTACGATAACACCAACCATTAAAGCCCGCTGGTGCCCAATTTTTGATCCGATTTTTGGCGCCACCGGCGAAACTGCCGCAAACGTCAGCAGCGACAGAGTCGTAATCAAACCAGCCGTCCCTCTTGTCAGGGAAATATCCTCCCGGATTAACGGGATTAACGGACCGACGCTTGTTAACGCCGGCCGGAGATTGACCGCGAGCATAATGATTCCGGCAAACAGCAGGGCAAGCTGTGCTGTTGATAAATGCTGCCCCCGCTGACGCAGTCTTTCTCCTGTCTGTTTATTCTGCATACTTCTCTCTCCTACGAACGCTTTTCATATTGGTTTACTCTACATTCTTTTTCATTGTACAACAACCTTTCTCTGCTTTTCTTCCTGCTGCCACTTTGATTCTCAATTTCAGAACAAGGCAGCCTTTAGGTTAAAAAATAGCGCCGGATGTCTTCCCAATGATCAACTCTAGTATATGCCGTGTCGTAAACATTGTGAGGAGCGGTATATAAAATTCCTTTGCCGGCAAAGCGTTCGAAGTGTCTGGCATTATCATCTATCAAATAATCTGCATGAATGATGCTTTTATCGCCACAGAATACAAAATTCATATCTCCCAAAAAAGACAGATTGTCTTTCAGCCACTCATATTTTGCCGCAAACGACGGCGGAAATTCCATCGCTGCTGTTGTAATAAACACTTCATATTGCCTGGCAAGCTGTTTGATTACCTCCGGCGCACCGTCCATGATCTGCAGATGACGGAAAAAAGACGGTTCGTAGAAATAAGCTTTAATCTCATCATGAAGCTCCGGATGCAGGGCCTCCAGTTTCATGCCTCTAAGGTCCTCAGCTGTAACACTGTATCCGTAATCCCTGTTAAATCTATGTAGCAGCGTCGGCAGCGTATTTACCGTTACTTCATCCATATCAATCGCTATCCGTTCCATGTGAAACCTCCCTTTTTACATTAAGAAGAAGCCGCGCAAATGTGCGCAGCTTCCATCTGTTATTCAAATGTAATGACTGGTTTGATCGTTTTGCCCGCTTTCATGTCTTCAAGAGCCTGTTCCAGATCTTCAAATGGATACATGGTAATCAATTTATCAAAAGGAAATTTCCCCTGCTTGTAATATTCCACAAGCATCGGAATAAACAGCTTCGGCACGACATCTCCCTCTACAACACCTGACATGGTTGCGTTTGGCACGATGAAGTTCTGATGCACATGAAATTCGGTATCTGCGCCGGCACCGACGACGGCCGATTCTCCCTTGTAGCGGAGCACGTCCATCGCCTGTTTTGCCAGGACAGCCACTCCGGTGGATTCAAGCGCATAATCTGCCCCGCCATCGGTCCATTCCTTCACTTTTTCAACAACGTCTTCCTTTTTACCATTGATCGTATGCGTCGCTCCGAGCTCCTTCGCCAGCTCCAGACGCTCCTCATTGACGTCTACGGCGATGACCTGCAGGGCTCCGGCGAGATGCGCGGCCATAACGGCACTCATACCGACTCCTCCGCAGCCAAAAACGACTATCGTATCGCCAACGCCTACGTTCAAACGGCTGAGAACTGTGCCTGCACCAGTCTGGACACCGCAGGCTAAAGGACCGAGCAGACGGATATCTACGTCTCGGCGGACTTTTACTACATTATTGACGGGTGTCACAGCGTAGGTGGCAAGTGATCCCTGCCCGAACAAAGAAGACACTTCACTGTCTTCACTGTGAAGACGACGGGTGCCATCGTTCATAGTGCCGCCAAAATTCAGGGCATTAAAATTTTCACATGCCCCGGGATGTCCTTCGCGGCAGTTACGGCACGTGCCGCAGTGCGAAAATGTGATAACCACATGGTCACCGGGCTCTACATCCGCGACCCCGTCGCCGACCTTCTCCACCACGCCTGCTCCTTCATGTCCTAAAGCAATCGGGAGCGGTGTCGGGATCTCCTGCTGCTGCACCCCGAGGTCGGTGTGGCAAATACCGGCTGCAGCAATTTTCACTCTTACTTCCCCTGTTTTTGGTTCATCGAGCTCTGCTTCTGTATGCTGAATGGCGCCAGCTTGTTCACTGACCACAGCTGCCTGAATTTTCATTGCTATCCCTCCTGCTTGATTCTTCCCGATAGAACGCAAAGGGAAACCGAGTCTAGAAGTGAACATTCATCCAATGTTTACCTTCCAGATACCTTGCCACGAGCATACTTGAAACGTTATCACCCGCAACATTTACAGTTGTCGCAGGAGGATCAACAACAATTCCGATAGCAGTAATAATAGGCAGGGCTTCGATAGGCAGGCCGTAGAGCGTAATAATCATAATTTCTCCAATAAATCCTCCGCCGGGCACCCCGCTCATCACCATTCCACTGAGCAGCGCAATGCCGATCGCCGTTAAATATGTATCTAACCCGGTAAATTCCATTTGAAAAACACCGAATACAAAAGCTATTTTTAATATAGCTGATAAGCAGGAACCATCCATATGTATGGTAGCTCCGATAGGAAGTATTGTTTCTCTTATATCTTTAGGTACTCCGGCATTTCTGGCTGCATTTAAATTCACCGGAAGGGATGCTACGCTGCTGGCTGTACCAAGTGAAGTTACTGCCGGTGCAAAGATATTTTTCCAAAAGCGGCTGAATCCCTGCTTTCCTCCGGCCACCCAGGCGTAAAAAGAAAAACCAAGAATAAAATACAAAATGGCTACCGGGTAATAAACTGCTACCGCTTTAGCGTATTCTCCGATCAGTTGTGGGCCGTATTCTCCTACCAGGGCTGCAAAATAAGCGCCTAACCCAATTGGGGCATAATAAAGAACCAGAGCCACTATTTTCATGAATACTTCCGAGCCGCTCTGTAAAAACCGTGCAAAAGGCTTTCCAGATTCCCCCGATAAACCTGTAGCTACGCCGACAAGCATCGCAAAAACAATAAGAGCGAGCATATTTTCAGTTGAAAATATGTCTATAAAATCAGAAACTGTGAATGTCTCTACAAGCTGATCAGCAAACGAGCCCTCTTCCTCCTGCTGGGATGGCTGCTCTTCGCTTACACTTACGTTTTCTGCAGGCGGAAATACTACAACAGCCGCCAGCATAAGGCAGGAAGAAATAATGCCGGTTACAATAAAAACAATCATCATTGAACCCAGAATACGGCCAAGCCGCTTCACCGAATCCATGACCGCTACGGCTGAAGCAATAGAGAAAAACACCAATGGTACTACAATAGTAAACATCATATTTAAAAATAAATCACCGAGAGGCTGGACCACCATGGCGTCTTCGCCCCAAATAAAACCCGCTATGCTTCCAATGATAATAGCAATAAGCATAATTACCGGAAACCGGTAAGCCTTCCAGGATCCCATGCTTTCACTTCCTTTCCTTTTAAACTTTTAAGATAATAAATAATATTATTTATTATACGGAAAGCTGAAGTGGAAAACTATGGAACTTTGAACATTTTTTAATTTTTCAAAAAGCAAACCATCCAGTGCTCGTCATCGTATCCTTCTTCTGTTTTCATCGCTTCTTTTTCTGTCGAAAAGACAGAAAATCCGCAGGCTTCGTACAGGCGGACAGCATGCTTATTTTTACTCACTACGGTTAACTGCACCTGCTCCACCCCGTCCTGGTCTGCCTGCTTCAAAGCAGCCTCTACGAGCCTGCCTCCAAACCCGTTTCCCCTGTACGCAGGCTTTACATACATAGCGAGAATCGTCGCTTTATGCTGAAGCTTCTGCATTTGCATCGGGAGCAGAGTGATGACACCCGCCAGCTCGCTTCCGGCCTCGATTCCCCATGTAAAAGACCGGCTTCCCTCCAGTCTTTCTTTATATTTTCTGACCAGGTCCGGGTTCTGTCTTTCCTCTTCCAGGGTCGAAGCAAAGGCCTCCGGACTCTCCTCCAGGGCCTGCATCCGAAGCGCTGCGTATGCTTCAGCGTCTCCGCCTCCTAAAACCTTCAATTCTGCTTCCTGCACCCGTCTCACCGCCCGTTCTCTTTTCCGAAGTCCTTCGCCGTAAAGTCTCCTCCTTTTTTCGGATGACTACCTGCCTCTACTTCCCCGGCGTAGTCCTCTGCATTCTCCCGTGGCTCGTAGCCAATTTCTTTTGCCCGGGTGTTTTTAAATTTCGCCCGGGTGTTATTTGAAATGCCGTAAACAATCAGGTACTCAGGCACTGCGCACGTGAGCGCTGCTTCAAATAATCGCTCTGCATCGCGAGGGCTGAACCAGTTTTCCAAATCGTGTTCGGATGCCGGCCGGTCCTGAAAATTACAGATACGCACACCAATGCCCTTTAACCCAAATTTGTCGTGATAATAACGACCGAGCGCTTCCCCGTAGGCCTTACTAACCCCGTAAAGCGTGTCGGGCCGCACTGGTGAGGCTTCGTCCACCCATTCGTCCGCCGGATAAAAGCCGACTGCATGGATACTGCTCGCAAAAATCAATCGTTCCACACCGGCCTCAGCCGCCGCCTCCATTACATGAAACGTGCCTTTTATATTCGCCTGCTCAATGGATTCAAAGTCCACCTCAACCGGTATGCCTCCCAGATGGATGACCGCCTCCACCCCGTGCATCAGATCGCGGACCTCCGCTTTGTTCGTAATATCCGCTTCCATGAATGTTTCTTCGCTTGTTAAGTCCCCCGGGGGTTTCGTGTCTGTCAGTACAAGATCAAAACGCTTTGACAGGTAGTTTCTCAGCACAGTGCCGATTGTACCTGCAGCTCCCGTAAGTAATACCTTCTTCATATGTAAGTCTCCCCTTTCATGTCATATTCTTTTATAAACCTTTTCCTTTTATTTGAAACCTACGGCAGGCACTTTTTTTGCTTTTCATTTATTTATTTTTTATCCTCAAGGAAAGACTTTATATAAAGAAGGGATAAGCTATGGCTATCGAACACTTTCATTTAACGGCGGACTGGCCCGGCGGCCGCAATGCGGTCGGCTCTATTGATGCCGGTCAGCTGAAAACGAATATTTCCATTCCCGAAGAAATGGACGGGCCGGGCGTTGGCACAAACCCCGACGAAATGCTCTTAGGCGCCGCAGCCACATGCTACATCATCACACTCGGCGCCATGCTTGAACGGGCGGAGCTTCCGGTCGACTCCATGGCTCATACGAGTGAAGGGCGCGTAGATGTCACAAACGGCGTGTTTACGTATAAAGAAATTATCCATCGCCCGGTAATCACCCTCGAAGCCGGCGCTTCCGACAAACAGATGGACAAAGCGCAGAAGCTGATCGAAAAAGCGGAAACAGCCTGTATGATTTCCCGGGCCATCCAGGGGAACGTGGAGCTTACGCTCGAACCAACGCTCCACCGTACAGATAAAGCCCGTACCTGAAAAAGGCACGGGCTTTTTTTGAGAGCCGTCAGCTCTGCTCCAGCAGATTGGTCAGTTCATAAACAACCAGCCGCTGATAGTCTGCATCGTCTCCGTATCTCGAAAAAATACTTTCATATGCTGCCGAGCGTTCATCTGCATACGATTCATCATTTTCTGTGAGCCCAAGGCTTTTAAAATACTTCATTGGCTCCTGAACAAAAGCGGGCCTCGGTCCCCAGCTGAAATAAACCTTTCCGTGTTCATCAGAAACCACCACTTTTGGCACTGACGTGCCGCCGAGCGTCCGGAATTGATCGATAAAATCCGGGTGCTCCTCCTGAATAAACACTTCCACCGGAACGCCTGCTTTTCGCATCACTTCCACGATTACCGGAAAGTTCCGGTGCACATCCCCGCACCAGTCGGATGCAAGGATAGAGCAGTGCAGATCATCCCTGGACTGCAGGGCGAGCAGCTTATCCTCCGGGTGATGGTTCCAGGAGAAAGCGGCCTGCCACGGCTCCATTTTCTCCCGGTACGTTGGGCGCATGCGTTCAACAAAATCGTCTACGGCCAGGCCGTGGCCTGTTTTATCTGAAATATCAAAAGCGGATGGCATAATTATCGTCCTCCTTGGTAGTTATCTTCCTCAGCTGACTTTTCTTTAAACAAACGTTTTCTGAATATAATCCATGCTTATACGCACGCTTTCCAGGGGCTTTCGTCGCGAGGCGTCCTGCTCCACGATCTGCCAGGAAGCCCCGGCCTCCTCTGCTTTTTTCATAATCGACTCTATATCCATTTTCCCTTCGCCGAGCTCCGCAAAAAATTCCTCTCCGTCTTCAGTCATATCTTTAATATGCACAAGTGAAAGCCGGTCCCTGAGCCGGTCCATCAAGTGAAAGCCGGTCCCTGAGCCGGTCCATCCAGGCAAAAGGGTCTTCCCCCGCCTTCTTTACCCAATATGTATCAAGCTCCACCTGCACGTGCTCCGGCTTCATTTCCTCAAGCATCACTTCAAATGGCAGCTGTCCTTCGAGCGGGAGCAGTTCGAAATCATGGTTATGATACGAAAATGTGATGCCTTCCTTCCGGCACGCTTTTCCGATTCTGTTCAGCTCCTTCGCCGTCTGCTTATAGGCCTTCAGACTCGAGCGTTTTTCTTCATCGAGATATGGACAGACAATGTGGCGGCATCCAAGCGCCAGATGCTTTTCTATTACCCCGTCCAGGTCATCCTGCAGATCCTCCAACGACACATGGCTCGAGACTACCTGAAGGCCAATGTTTTTCATCGTTCCCGCTAGCTCCTCTGTACCGAAGCCGCCGTTCTGGCCGGCGAGCTCCACCGCTTTGTATCCCATGGTTCTCACCTGCTGGAGCGTTCCGATAAAATCCTCTTCAAGCTCGTTTCGAAGCGTGTAAAGCTGCAGTGCGATATTCATAGATTCATCTCCTTTTGGTAAACGTTTACATATAGTATATACGGTTTTGCTGTTCTATACAAAAAAGCCTCCGGCACAGGAGTCCGGAGACCTTTCTATTACGCTTTTTTTGCTTTGGATAAACCGTTTCCAAGACCTGTCTTTTCACAGAACGACTCATATTCCGTATTCCAGGCAGTATGCTCTTTCGGGGAAAAGGCGTTTACGTTCACTGCTTCGCGAATATACCTGCGCGCTTCGTGGCGGTCTTTTATTTTTCCGGCAGCGGTCAGCTGCACGGTGATATTGCCGAGGGCACTCGCTTCCTTCGGCCCGGCCCACACGTTACGTCCAAGCGCATTTGCTGTAAACTGGGACAGATGTGTATTTTTAATGCCGCCTCCCACCATGTGAAGCCCGGAAAAATACTGACCGGAAAGCTGTTCCGTCCGTTCGAGCACGTAACGGTATTTCATGGCCAGACTCTCCATAATGCACCGTCCAATTTCCCCCTTCGTTTCAGGGATTTTTTGGCCGGTCTCCCGGCAGTACTGCTGGATTTGGGAAGGCATATCTGCCGGATGCAGAAACTGGAGATCATCCGGATCGATAAATGACTGAAAGGCCGGGGCTTCTTCCATTTGGGCAAGCAGGGCTTCATGCGAAACATCATCGCTGCGCCAGACACGCCGGCATTCTTCGAAAATCCACAGCCCCATAATATTTTTCAGCAGCCGGAAGGTCCGCTCAACACCGCCTTCGTTGGTGAAATTCCATTCAAAGGCTTCCGGGGTCGTAGCAGGCTCTTCAATTTCGGTGCCCATCAGCGACCATGTGCCGCAGCTTAAATAGGCAAAGGAGGAGGATTCAGCCGGAACTCCGGCTACCGCTGCCCCCGTATCATGCTCGGCGCTTGTGTAGACAGGTATTGCCGGCACCTGCAGCTCCTGCTGCAAATCTTCACGAAGCTCTCCCACCCGGGTACCCGGCATCACTACATCAGGCATCCACTCCCTTGGCACGCCGATAGCCTTTAACAGCTTCTCGTCCCAGTCCATTGTCCGGGGGTTAAACAGCTGGGTCGTGGTCGCATTTGTAAATTCACTTTTTATTTCTCCCGTTAAAAAATAGCGCAGCAGGTCAGGGATCATTAAGAGCGTCCGCGTTTCCTTTAAAACTGGGGAATCGGTCTTCACCATCGCTTCAAGCTGATAAATAGTGTTAAATGGCAGAAACTGAATGCCGGTGCGTTCAAAAATAAACTCCTTGCCGAGACGCTCCGTTACCTGCTCCATCACTCCATCTGTATGAGCATCGCGGTAATGATACGGGTGGCGCAAAAGCTCTCCGTCCTTCCCTACACAGCCGAAGTCGACCGCCCAGCTGTCGATGGCGATGCTTTCAATGTCCTGCCGCTCCTCATAAGCCGCACGAATGCCTTCTTTTAATTCGTGAAAAATACGGTAAATATCCCAGTGAAAACGGCCATTCACCCGTACTGGTTCATTTTTAAAGCGGTGCACATCCATGGTTTCAAGCCGCCCGGCTTCGATCCAGCCAAGCACGGCTCTTCCGCTGCCTGCACCTAAATCGAACGCGAGTACACTCACCAGCTGGCACCACCTTTGCCGCGGGAGAGGATTTTTTCCCCATAGCCGCTGGCGCGATAAGCGTCCATCGGCTTCACCGAAGCGCCTGCTTCTTCGCGGAATGCTTCGAGAAGCGGTGTAACATCAGCTTCAAAGGCAGACCGGATCGCGCGTTCAGCACCTAGAACGTCCTGCTTCTCCTGAGCGTTTCTCAGCTCCTCCAAATTCACCAGGCACGCCTTGGCATACATTGTCTGAACGTTTTCAATCGAACGGATCATGGCCGGGATTTTTGGTTCCAGGTTATGGCACTGGTCGAGCATATACGCGATATTTTCTGCGTTTTGACGAACCGCTGGATCCGGGTCCTCCTCAGCCTGCACAATCTGCTGCAGAATTAAAAATACTTCATACGGATCATGCGCGCCGACAATAAGATCATCATCTGCATACTTGCGGCTGTTAAAGTGAAAGCCGCCCAGCTTCTGTTCGTCGAGCAGGTACGCCACAATGTGCTCGATATTAGTCGCCTGCGGATGGTGTCCGGTGTCCACCAGCACCTCCGCTTTGCTGCCAAGTTTGTTGGCTGCGTTAAATGCCATGCCCCAGTCTGCAAAATCAGTGTGATAAAACCCCGGTTCGAAAAACTTGTATTCAATCAGCATGCGCATCGAATCGTCCAGGGCGTCATACGTGCTTTTCAGCCCTTCAAGCATCCAGTTTTTCCGCTTCCGAAAGTCCGCCTGCCCCGGGTAGTTGGTACCGTCGGCAAACCAAAGGCTTAACACATTGGAGTCTACTTCCCGTACAATATCAATGCATTCAAGCAGATGATCGAGCGCCTTCCGACGGATCGCCGGGTCCGTATTGGTTAAGCTGCCAAATTTATAATCGTCATCCTGAAACAGATTCGGATTCACCGCTCCAATACTCACGCCAAGACTTTCTGCGTGCGCTTTCAATTCCTTGTAATTATCTACTTTATCCCACGGAATATGAATCGCCACTGAAGGGCTTGAACCGGTGTGCTTGTGCACCTGAGCGGCGTCCTCCAATTTTTCAAAAGGATCTCGCGGTATGCCTTCCTGCTGAAATACTTTAAAACGGGTGCCGGAATCTCCAAAGCCCCAGGAAGGGGTTTCGACCTGCAGCTTCTGCAGCTTCTTTTTAACCGCTTCGAGGTCAATGCCCCTTGCCTGCTGCTGTTCTTCGAATAATGTATAATGACGATCACTCATGTGTTATCCTCCTATCTCTATTTCAAAAGCGGGCCACACCGATGTCTGTCTTCTTTATTCAGAAGGGGCACGCCCGCCGGAGATTTTCCCGGCAGGCAGCTCCTTGTTTTCGTTTAGCGTGTGAAGGCCGCTGGTACACCGCCGTCTACGGTCAGCATGCAGCCGGTTGTTTTTTCTGATTTTGATGAAGCAAAGAAAGCAATCGCTTCTGCAATATCCTCCGGATAAATATTAACGAGCAGCGTTGTGCGTTTACGGTAATGTTCATCGAGTTCGTCAGCTTCAATACCGTAGGCCGCCGCCCGTTCTTCCTTCCACGAAGAGGACCAGATTTTCGATCCCTGCAGCACTGCGTCCGGCAGAACAGAGTTCACGCGGATGCCGTACTCGCCGCCTTCGGCTGCGATGCAGCGTGCAAGGTGGGTTTCAAGTGCCTTTGCCGAGCTGTATGCTGCCGCATTTTTTCCGGCATATACCGAGTTTTTAGAGCCGACAAAGACCATATTCCCTCCGGTCCCCTGCGCTTTCATCTGGGTAAATGCTTCACGGGCCACCAGGAAGTAGCCGGTACCAAGCACGTCCATATTCAGCTGCCACTGCTTCAGCGTCGTTTCGTCTAATGGGCTTGAAGAAGCCAGGCCGGCGTTATTCACGATAATATCCACACCCCCGTACTGCAGAGCCGCTTCTTTAAAGGAAGCCGCGACAGCTTCTTCAGAGGTAACATCCATCGCCACGGCATAAGCTCTTTCTTCACCGTACGCCTGCGTGTATTCCTCCGCTTTTTCCTGCGCTCCCTCGGCGTTTAAGTCGGCAATCACCACATGGGCACCGTCGCCGAGCAGTTCTCTGCAGGCTGCTGATCCGATCCCGCCGGCTCCTCCGGTGATAAATGCCACCTGTCTCGAGAACTCTGCTTCCGGCGGAGCAAGTGAGAGCTTATACAGCTCGAGCGGCCAGTACTCCACGTTATAGGATTCATTCTCCGACAGGGAAACGAAAGAACCGAGAGCAGTGCTTCCTTTCATAACAGCAATCGCCCGGTGGTAGAGTGCTCCACTTACATTGGCCATCCGCTTATCCTTGCCGGTATTGACCATACCTACGCCCGGAATTAAAATGACGCGCGGCGCCGGCTCAAACATCGTGTCGCCCTCATTTTTGTTTCTTTCAAAGTACCTGGTGTATTCCTGCTTGTATGTCTCGATGCCTGCTTTTACTTTTTCAGCCAGAGCGTCTTGTCCCTCGGATGGCTTCCAGTCAACAAACAGAGGCGTTCGTTTCGTGTGCACGAGGTGGTCCGGGCAGGCAGCTCCCACCTGGGAAAGCTCAGGTGCGTCTTTACTGTTCACGAATTCAAGCACTGCTTCGTCGTCCGAATAAGAAAGAATCATTTTTTTATGGTCGCTCACTGCTCCGCGGATAACCGGCATCACTCCGGCAAGCAGTTCTTTGCGTTCTTCCTCCGGCAACGCCTTTGTATGTTCGCCTCCAAACACCGTTTGCTGATTTTCCTGCGTTTTTACAATGTAGTCTTCTGCTTTCTGAATTACTTCAATAGTCTGGTCGTAGCTTTCTTTCGATGTTTCTCCCCATGTGACCAAACCGTGCTTTTCCATCAGCACCATTTCTGCCTTCGGATTATTTTGTACGCCTTCGGCGATCATTTTGGACAGTGTAAAGCCCGGACGTACATACGGCACCCAGACAAACCGGTCCCCGAATATTTCGCGGGCAATATCCTTGCCGTTGTCTGCGCAGCAGATACTGATAATAGCATCCGGATGCGTATGATCCACGTGTTTAAAAGGCAGAAAAGCGTGGAGAAGCGTTTCAATGGATGAACGCGGATGGCCCGGGTCGATCATGCAGTGACGCAGGTAGGCTACCATTTCCTCGTCCGGCATTTCTTCGCGCTCCATTAACGGACGGATATCCTCCATACTCAAAGCGGTAAAGTGTTTTTCTTCCATGGTCGCAAGGTCCGAGCCGCTTCCCTTTACCCACATTACTTCAATGTCCCGGCCGCGGAAATCCTTTTCCGTGGTCTTCAAAGACGTATTTCCTCCGCCCCAGTTACATACCGAACGGTCCTGCCCCAGCAGGTTGGAACGGTAGCGAAGCTGTTCTACGCCGGTCTTGAACCTGGATGCTTCATTTTCATTCCAGAGGTTTTTCACCTTTTTAACGTTTGTAATCATTCTTCAACCTCCATTTAATCTTCTTTAAGCGTTTTCATACACCTATACTATCATAAACTACAGTAAAAACAAACATAAAACAAAATAAAACAAATAAAATTCACCATTTAATTTTCATTGTATGTTTTTACTTTTCTATTTGCGCTCTTTACGGAGAATCCGGGCATCGTTTTTATCCAGATTGCAATGAACAGCAAGCAAATCATCCGTTAACAAATCCGTGTATCTTCCGCACAGCTTTACCTGCGCCGGCTCTTTGGAATGATTCAGCAGAAATAAATATTGTTCGCCGTTCTTCACTCTTTCAACGGCCTCCACCCCGTCTGTCGCCCCATTCACTAATGGGGAAATGTTTTTATCAGCTGCGATGGTTGCCACCAAATCCTGCAGTGCCCGGTGTTCCATATGAGAAGCAACGTACCAGGCCTCTCCTTTTCCGAACTGATTTTTTGTTATCACCGGCATACCGGCGTAAAAATCTTTTTCATATTCTGCGATCACTTCAGCTCCTTCGGGGTGAAGCAGATCAAACAAATAACGGCATTCATAGGCGCCCTTCAGCTTGCCGACAGGACCCGAAACTGCCGCGGTATTCGTATAATCGGGCGGCAGGGCATCAATTTCTTCCACCCATATCCCAAGAACGTTCCGGAGCGGTCCCGGGTAGCCTCCGGGGTGAATGCGATCCGATTCATCCGCAATGCCGCTGAAATAGGTGGTGACAAAGATTCCGCCCTGCTTTGTAAAGCTTTCCACCCGCTCGGCCCATTCTTTTTTCACCATATACATCATCGGAGCAACCACAATGTCATACCCGCTCCAGTCCTGTTCCGGATGAACCATGTCTACAGGGATGTGGTTATCAAAAAAGGCCCGGTAATATGCATGAACTTCCCGTACGTAATCAATTTCTACTGACGGACCGCTCGACAGCTCTGCAGCCCAACGGGTCTCCCAGTCATAAAGAATAGCAGCGCGGGCGCGACTGGTACTATCCGTTAACGCGTTTCCGAGCTTTTGAAGTTCTTCGCCGAGCGCCGCAGTCTCCCGAAACACACGCGTATGTTCATGACCGGCGTGCTCAATCACCGCTCCGTGAAACTTTTCGGTTGCTCCGGGGGAACGCCGAAGCTGAAAAAACTGTACTGTGTCTGCCCCGTGAGCCACCGCCTGATAGCTCCACAGGCGCATCACACCGGGGCGTTTTAAGGAATTATACGGCTGCCAGTTCTGCTGGCTCGGTGTCTGCTCCATCAGCATAAATGGCTGTCCCTGCTTCAAGCCGCGCATCAGGTCATGCGTCATGGCGGTTTCGCTTGGAGGTGTTTCCATTCCCGGATAGTTATCCCACGACACGACATCCAGGTACGGGGCCCACTGAAAATAATCGAGACCTTCATACGTTCCCATAAAATTAGTCGTGATGGGAAGGTCCGGTGTGTAGCTTTTAATGGCTTCATACTCCATACGGTAGCAGGCCAGGAGCTGGGTACTCATAAACCGGCGGTAATCGAGCGAAATGCCCTGATTGTCGGTTTCACCGCCTTCCCGCTCTTCACTCAGCGCGTTCGGCACGACGATTTCCTTCCAGTCGTAAAACGTGTGTCCCCAGAACGCCGTATTCCATGCATAATTGAGCGCTTCCAGCGTCCCGTATTTGTTTTGCAGCCATTCCTGAAAGGCTTGTTCACAAAGAGCACAGTAGCACCGCCCCCCATATTCGTTGGACACGTGCCAGGCAAGCACGGCCGGATGGTGCTGATAGCGCTCGGCAAGAAAGGCAGCGATACGGGCGGCATAATCCCGGTAGACCGGGCTGGTTGGACACGAGTTGTGACGCCCGCCGAATTTGCGCTTCCGGCCGTGAAAATCTACCCGCAGCACTTCCGGATATTTTTTAGCCATCCAGGCCGGATGCGCCCCGGTTCCTGTGGCTAAGCATGTATAAATTCCGGATTCGTATAAGCGGTTAATCAAACGATCCAGCCACTCTGCTTTGTAGATTTGTTCATCAAATTGTATTTTTTCCCAGGAAAAAACGTTTAAGGTGACCACATCAATGCCGGCCATCTGAAACATCCGAATGTCTTCCTCCACGGTTTCCTCCGGCCACTGCTCCGGATTATAATCCCCGCCGTACCAAATTTTTGGCAGACTTTCATGAATCATTTCAATTCCCCCGTTCAATTATTCTTTTACGGAACCGCCAATAATTCCGGAAATAAAGTATCTTTGTAAAAACAAGAAAATAATGAATATTGGCAGAATCGAAATAGCCGCCCCGGTCATTAATACACCGTAGTCAATCGAACGCTGACCGGCGATCGTGGCAAGAGCTACCGGAAGCGTATACATGTCTTCAGAAATCAAAGCAATCAATGGCCATAAAAAGTTATTCCACTGGTGCGTAAATAAAAATATAGAAACAGCTGCAATGGCCGGTATCATCGTTGGGAGAGCGACCCGGAAAAAGATATATAACTCACCTGCTCCGTCCACTCTTGACGCCTCAATCAATGAATCGGGTATCGACTGCATGTTCTGCCGCATGAGAAAAATCGCAAATGGATAGGCCAGCTGCGGCAGAATAATCGCCGCATACGTATCAAGCAGACCAAACGATGCAAACAGTTCAAACTGCGGAATTACGAGTGCCTGATAAGGGACCATCATCGACAGAAGGAATACACCGAAAATAATTTCTTTACCTTTGAAATGGTATTTTGCGAACGCGAATCCGGCAGCCGCACTGATAATCCCTCCGAGCACCGTGTAAACAATTGTAATAAACGCTGAATTAAACAGCGCCTGCCATATGTCAATCTGGCTTAATAAGCTTTGAATATTTTCAAGCAGGTGACCACCCGGAATGAAATTAGGAGGAATACTGAGTGTCTCCCCGGACGGGTTTGTGGCGCCGACAATCATCCAGTAAAACGGCCCTACAGTTAGAATAACTCCGAACATGAGCACAATATAAAATGCTGTTTTTTGCAGTCTTACTTCTGTCATTTTCGTTCACCGCCCAATCTGAACTGTAGGAATGAAAGAATTACTATGATAACTACGACTACGTATGCAATCGCCGAAGCGTATTCAAAGTCAAAATACTCGAACCCGTTTTCATACAAGTACATCGTAATAGTGGTTGTCGCATTTACCGGGCCGCCGCCAGTCAGAGTATACGGCTCGTCAAACAGCTGCAGCGTACCAATGGTCGAAATAATAGCTGCAAATAAAATAACCGGACGGAGCTGCGGTACTGTAATGGAAAAAAACTGCCGTATTTTTCCCGCTCCATCGATGCGGGCCGCTTCATACAAGTCGTTCGATATATTCTGCAGGCCCGCCAGAAGAATGATCATGTTGTAGCCAGTCCAGCGCCACAGCATTACGAGTACTAGCGAAACCTTGGCCCAGAACGGATTGTTCAGCCATCCGACCGGTTCAAGCCCCACCGCCGTCAGCAGGTAGTTGATAAGCCCGTAATCCGGGTTTAACAGCAGTAGAAAAATCACTGATGCTGCTACAAGGGAGGTTACTGCCGGGGTAAAAAAGGCAACCCGGAAAAATCCTTTCATTTTCAAGAACGCTGAATTCATCAGTACCGCCAGAATAACAGCAAGAAAAATCATAATCGGCACCTGCAGCACGAGTAATAACAGCGTATTCCCTAAAGCCTGGTAGAAGACAGGATCCTGAAACAAACGCACGTAGTTGTTCAGACCGACAAACACCCGTTCTCCGGCTTCTGTAGTTTGAAAGCTCAACCAAAACGAAGCAATAATTGGATATGCCGTGAAAATTAAAAACAACAGCACAGCCGGGAGCAAAAGTACATATGGAGCTGTCTTTACAGTGAACCATGTTCTTTTTACCGGCCTGCCTCCAGGATCTGGCGAAGATCCTTTTTCCTCCGATTCTGTTTCCCAGTTCGTTTCTTCGGATGGATAACTCATTACTTACCGCCCCCTTTATTTATTCTTCATCCGTCTCTCCTACGTCTCTTCCTGTCCCCGCCTTCAGCCGCTGTTCAATTCTATCTACAATGTCCCCGGGATCTTCATCGTACAAATACATGGAAACAATCTCTTCGTTGAACGTATTGTCCGCTCTCGCGTAGTCGCTCGTATACGTTACTTCCGGTATTTCCGTAGCAATATCGGCAAAGTCGGCATACACTGACTGACCATCGAAGTACTCCTGACCTTCCTGGAAAATGGGAGCATCATATGCTTCGGTCAGCGATGGAAACAGCCCCTGATTTTCCAATCCGTCCAGTTGGGCATCGAGGTTGGTAGAAACGAACTCGCCAAATAAATAAGCTGCCTCTTTCTGTTCGGAAACCTGAGGGATGGCGTAGCTGGAGCCGCCGCTGTTGGCAGCACGGACGCCCTGCTCTTCAAATTCGGGAAGCGGAAACATACCCCAGGACCCTGACAGCTCCGGCATCTGGTCAGTCATTGTTCCGTACCACCAGACCGCGTTCGGCAGCGTAGCCACTTCGCCGTTTTTCAGGCCGGCCACCCGTCCATCCCAGTTCGTAACGTTCGACATAATATCTTTATCTTCAAATTCCTTCATTAAATCTGCAGCCCGTCTTGTCTCTTCTGAGCCCACGGTCAGTTCCCCGTCACTGTTAAAGTAAAAGGCATCCTGCTGATGGATCATGAAACGGTTCAGCGGAACGGATTCATTCAAGGTCAGACCGAGCATGTCTGCCCCGGTTTCATCTTTAATCGTCTCTCCTGCGTCCACATAATCGCTCCATGTTTCAATCGACTCTGCCTCTACACCCGCTTCTTCAAATATGTCTTTACGGTAAAAGACTCCCACTGGGCCAACGTCTCTTGGAAAAGCAATCACGTTGCCCTCTTCGTCTTTAATGGATTCTTCCTTGGTCGGAGTGAAGGAGCCCATATGCTCTTCAAATCCTGATTCAGAAAGATTTACAAATGTATTTGGAAAATCATTTTGAAATGACGGCAGTCGCTGGTCCTCTACCTGCACCAGATCCGGAAGCTGTCCACCCTCACCGGCTGCAAGTCCGGTTATCAGCCTTTGATACACCTGGTCTGGTCCTTGTTTATTGATATTCACTTCTATATTTGGATACCTTTCATTAAATTCCGGAACCATAGTTTCCAAAAAATCTGCTTCGAGTGCCCATGCCCACACGGTAATTGAACCTGAAACGCTCTCAGGATCTTCAGGCTTCTTTACCTGATCTGTCGAGGCTGTATTTCCGCTGCAGGCGGACAATATTAATGAACTGCCGAGCATAAGCGCAGCTGAGGCTTTAAGAATTCGTTTCATACGCGTCCCCGCCCTTTCTGTTTTGGGTTGCTTCATTTGTTTCTATACTTTCCTTTGCTCCTTCGTGCATGCGTTTATGCCATTGTGCCAGCCAGACAAAATAGAGGATGGGGAGACTCGCCCCGAAAAATAATGTAAGTCCCGGCACAAGCCACAACAAATACACCCACGCCCCACCTCCAAAAACAAATCCGAGTGATAAAGGAAGCCGGCCGACACTAAGCAGAAATGCCTGTCCAATTTCACGCGAGAACGTCCGGGGGAGGGCTTCGTTAAACATTAATAAGTATATGAGCATCACTGTTATTACAAATACCGCTGTCCCAACGAGACCAATGACCGGGGCCTGCCACCCTGGCCCCAGGCTTTGCAGCATTAACAGCTGCATACATGCAGCTCCCATAAAAGCTGCTATACCGAAAGCCCGGAGGTTCATTGCCCAAAAAAATTGTTTATAGAGCTTAAAGAATACACGTAACGAAGTTCGTTCCTGTCGCAGTTCTTTTTTCCATACTTCCGATACTGCTGCCGTTGCCGGCGCCCACCCGAATACAAATGCTCCCGCAGCTGTCCCTGTAAGCCAGTAAAAATTCAGTCTAGCCGCATTCACCACCCACTCCATCACCCGGATTGCTTTCATTTACTAACCTCCTTCAAAACAAAGTAAAATTTTAAGTAAAATGATAACGTTTTCATTTTATCTTAGAATGTTTAACACGCAGCGTCTTACCAAATGAAGAACTCCCTTACTAAATTTGGAACAAAGAATATACAATATTATTTCTTTACTGCCGACTCCGCCCGCTGTAAAGCAGCAAAAAAGCAGCCCTGCTTTACGCAGAACTGCTTTGCACGCTGTCACTCAACCAGGCCGAACAGCCTTGGCAGGAACAAACTGATTTCCGGAATGAATGCCACTAAGACAAGTGCTGCGACAAGCGGCACATAAAACATCATCAGCTTCGGTATAATTTTTTCGATTGGTACTTTACTGACACTGCTGCCGATAAACAGCACAGTCCCAATTGGCGGCGTCGTAACTCCGATTGCAAGGGCCATTGCCATAATCATTCCAAAGTGTACCGGGTGAATACCCATCTCTGTAGCCACCGGGAACATGATTGGTGTGAAAATGAGCAGGGCCGGCGCTACGTCCATAAACGTACCTACAACCAACAAAATCAAAAGCATAATAAGTAATAAAATGATGGTGTTATCTGTGACAGAAAGCATGGCGTTAGTGATCGACTGCGGAATTTCCGCGTACGCAAGCACCCAGCTCATCGCTGTCGATGCACCGATCAAAAGCAGAATAATGCCCGAATAGGAAACGGTCTCCTTCAAAATCTTTGGAAAATCAGAAAATGAAAGACTACGGTAAATTAAGCAAAGCAAAAGCGCATAGAATACTGCTACTGCAGCACCTTCGGTTGCTGTAAATATTCCGCCGGCAATACCGCCGATGACGACTACAATCAAAAACAAACTAGGTACAGCCTGCCAGACAATTTTTACTGCTTCACCAGCTCCCGTTTTATCAGCAACTGGATATTTCGCCCGTTTGGCAAGAATGTAGGCAACAATTATTAACAGCCCGACCATCAGAAGTCCCGGCAGATACCCGGCAATAAACAAGGCGCCGATGGATGTTCCACCAGTCAACAATGAATAGATAATCGGCATACCGCTTGGCGGAATGATCAGCCCGGTCGGTGCCGAAGCAATGTTAACTGCCGCAGAGTAGGAAGAGGAATAGCCTTCTTTTTCCTGCTGGGGGTGCATGATTCTTCCCATCGAAGCAGCAGCGGCAATTGCCGAGCCCGAAATGGCTCCAAACAGGGTGTTACCGATAATGTTTGTATGAGCAAGCGAGCCGGCCATTCTTCCGCCGATCAGCTTTGCCAGATTAATCAGCCGTAGCGCAATACCACCGTTGTTCATAATGCTTCCCGCAAGCATAAAGAATACAAGAGCGAGAAGCACGGTGCTGTCCACCCCGGTAATTAACTGCTGGGACACCGCAAGAAGCGACGCGTCCACGGATAAAATCAGCAGCGCAGCGGCGAATGTTGCTGCTGCAATGCTTACCGCGATCGGCACCCCGATAAATAAGAATAGGAAAAACAATCCAAATAGTATAATGCCAGTCCAAACAGCTACATCCATTCATGATCCCCCTTTTCTTCAATACGGGGCGCTTCCACTTCCCGGCGGTTCATCATGTTGTAAATTTGATAGAAAATAACGATGACCCCGCTTACCGGAAGTATGCCGTAAATCAATCCCATTGGAATTCTCAAAATAGGTGAAAGCTCCGCCATCGTCGCGCTTGCGATCGTATAGCCGCCAATCACCAGAACGAATAGCGCAAAGCCAATCACAATCAGGTCAATCAGCCAACGGAGCCCCAGGTGGGCTTTTCCGGTAATTTTGTCTCTTAAAAAGGAAATTGCCAAATGCTCGTCCTGGCCAAAAGCGTATGCTCCGCCTAAAAAGGCGATCCAGATTAATGAAAAACGCAGTACTTCTTCTGTAATAATACTCGGATCTCCAAGTACAAACCTCGTAAATACCTGCCATATCGCTGCTACAGTCAGAAATATAACCAGGGCACTTGTAATAACTAAAAGCACCATATCAATACTCTTTTTTACTGCCCGCATGTTCCTCACCCCTTACCTATCCACTTATTCTTCCATTGCTTCAATTTCACTGATTACTTCATCAACATCCGGATTTTCCGACCGTCGTTCCTCAATAAGGGGCTCCACCTTTTCCCGGAATGGTTCTTGATCAGGATAAGAGAATTCCACGCCCATTTCTTCTTTCGCCTGCTGCATGCTTTCTTCAATCATCGCATCCCAGCGCTCATTATGGGTCTCTGTCGTTTCCTTCCCGGCTTCCTGGATGGCCGTCTGTTCTTCCTCACTCAACTCCTGCCATGTGTTATCGCTCATCATAAGAAAGTCCGGTATGCGTGTGTGCTCATCAAAGGAGAACTGTTTTGCCACTTCACCGTGATTGGCGTCCGTCAGGGCAATCGGACTGCTTTCCGCCCCGTCAATGACGCCCTGCTGCAGGGAGGTGTAAACTTCCGTTGCTGCAAGCGGTGTCGGTGAAGCACCGAGCATTTCCATCGTCTCAATCGACGTGACGTTCGTCATTGTCCGGATCTTCAGCCCCTGGAGGTTCTCTGGGCTTTCAATTTTTGTATCACTTGTATAAAAGCTCCGTGCTCCTGCATCATAATATGTGATGCCGCGGAGCTGGGCTTCTGATAAATCGTTGTACATATCATCAATTGTATCCGTTTCCATAAATGAGCGGAATTGTTCGTTGGATGAAAATATATATGGCAGACTGAACACAGAGAACTGTTGATCAAAGCTTTCGACGACCCCGCCGTTCACCTTGGCGAAATCAATCACCCCGTTCTGCACCAGCTCCATTACCTTCGTTTCCCCACCAAGTACGCCCTCTGCGTAAATATCCACCTTTACGCTTCCATCAGTCTTTTCTTCCACTTTATCTGCAAAGTCTTCAAGGCTTTGATATACAGGACTTGCATCGTTGTGAATGTGTGCAAGTGTTAATGTCTGTGTTTCTTCTGCATTCGCCTCTGCTGAATCCGTCGAATTACTTCCACTCCCGCCGCAGCCGGCGAGTGTCAGCAGTGCCGAGGAAGTTAATGCTATCGTTCCAGCCCGTGCCCATTTCCACTCTTTCATATAAGAAACCCCTTTCTATTTTGTCAGCAAGGAAACATCTGATCTCTACTGCTTTGTTATTATTTTAAGCGCTTTCAAAACTTACGTCTTATTAAATTAAGAATTTCACTCTCAATTTCAGAAGAAAACAGAAGAATTCTATAAAAAAACAACTCCGGGAGAGTTGTTTTTCCTTGTTTATGTTGTATTCAATCGAAAGGTCGTAGAACTTTGGAATTGTTTTTCCGCCTCCAGATACGCAGTCGGCTTTCCTAAATGAGCAAAATCCACCGGCAGCTGCTGGGTCTCAATGCAGATTCCGCGGTGCTTTTCTTTAGGACCCGCTTCAAAATCCTGTTCAGGCGCGTTATTTGATGTATATACCACAGCCCCCGGTGCGCTTGTGATAATATCAAGTCTCCGTCCTGAGGCCTCATCCCATACACTGGCCTGCGGTTCTTTTCCTTCTTCGAGAATGAAGAAATGGTCAATGCCGCCAGCTACATCACGCACCTGCTCATGGGAGCTGTCGATATGTTCGCCAAGCGGCTTACCTCCGTTTAGTTCGAAGGGCGTTCCTGCCGTTGGCAGCAGTTCCCCTGTAGGAATCAGCTCCCTGTCAAGCTCGAGTACATCCGAGGCGTGAACCTCAGCATACTGTTCTGTAACCGGAAGCTTATTATTTCCACTCAGATTTATGTACATATGCTGGGTCGGGCTGAACCAGGTATCGGCATCTGACTCTCCCTTGTATTCCACGGTAAAATCGCCTCCGGCCTCTACAATGTACGTGACAGATGCCTTCACGTTCCCGGGATAGCCATCGGTACCGTCTGTTCTGCTAATCGAAAAACGCACCCATGCCTGCTGTTCATTTTCGCCGGTGTTTGCTTCCCAGTAAATATTGTCAAAACCGCCGTCTCCTCCGTGCAGATGATGCCTACCTTCATTTATAGTCAGGGCTTGCTTTTTATCCGCTGCTGTCATGCGCCCTTCCTCGATACGGCCGGCAACCGGACCGACAACCGCGCCAAGAAAAATACTATCCTGCTCGTATTGCTCCGGTCCTGCATAGCTGAGCAGAACATTTTCTTCGATGCCGTTACGGTCCTTCGCCCATATCCGTTGGATTCTTGCCCCAAAGTTTAACAGTTCGACCCGCGGGCTGTTTCCTTTTTGAATGATCCATTTTCGCATTTTTTGGTGTTTTAGCTCTTCTTCCTGAAGCATGCTTTTGTCCCCCTTGTATAATGCATGTTCAATACGGATAGCGGGCGTCGTCAATGCTCATCATTTTCTTTCCCCGTGCCCAGGAAGCTGTCGTTTCCCCCGGAAGCTTCCGCTCGGCGTAGCAGGCTTCAAGCACCTCTGCGAGTCCCGGAACATACGTTAAACCGAGGGAGGGATCCACCTGTTTTTCCTCCTCCGCAAACGTATAACTTTCCGGAAATGCCTGATGCACGCTTTCGATGGTCAGGATATGAGAGTAAGACGCTTCCAGACCGCAGCGGATATCCTGGGAATGCCCGAGCACCGCATCGATACATACATTAAGTTTATGCATATGTTCACTCTCAGGATCATTATAGCTTTTTTCTGCCCCGCTGTGCCACAATGCTTTCATCGGGCTGCCCCATTCATAGGAAACTACCGCCTCCTCAAATGCCATATAAAAAGAGGGGTTCACTTCTTTTTCAACCGCATGTGAAGCAAAAAACGTCAGATCCACATCTTCATCGGTTACCGCCCGGAGTGCACAAGTATCAAATGTCTCAATCGGGTTGGCACGGTACACCTCCATCTCGAGCGTGTTTATTTTTGCGCTTTCGTTCTTCTTCTCTCCAAGCACGTAAAATAAATTGTGCATAAAGTGGGCTGTCGCGTTATTCGCCACGCTGTCAAAAATCGGGGCATCGCCTGCGCCAAGCTTTTTCCCGGCCCAGCTGGAGCGGCCGTAATAGGCATCGTTCCGTGGCCAGAGCACCAGGGCGCTTCCGTGAAGCGGCCGGCCGAATTTACCCGTCTGAATATCCTCCTTGAACTCGAGCACGGCGTCACTAAACGACCAATTAAAGCCGACTGCTAAAAATTTTCCGGTTTCGTCGCGCACCCGGCGCATTTCTTCCGCTTCCTCCCACGATGCCGACGCCGGTTTTTCGCAGAGCACGTGACTTCCCGCCCTCATTGCTGTCACCGCCTGGCCGGCATGAAGATGGATAGGTGTCGCAATTACTGCCAGTTCAGCTTCCTTTTCGGCGTAAAAAGCCTCAAGTGATTCATATACCGGGATGCCTGCTGCCTGAATATCCGGATAAAAAGAGCTGTTTTCCGGAAAAATATCGACCACCCCCTCGAGCCAGGAAAGGCGGTTTTGTTCTTTTAAAGTCTGCAAATATAATTCTCCGTATCCTGCTGTGCCTGCCAGGACGATCCGGCATGACTGTTCCATGTTGGCCAACCTCCTGCTACCTTTTAATCTTCACTGCCTGCTTTTGTGCCTGCAGGCTCAGCTCCGCCGCTTTAAACGCATGCTTCTGCGGCATGGCTGTTGCTGTGCCGTGCACTACGTCCTTTGCCAGCCGGAAAAAGTAAGGAAATCCTACCTTACCTTCTACATCAAATTTTCTTTCGCCGCCCTGGTTAACCAGGTACAGCCGCTCGCCGCGCGAGCTGTCTGTAAGGTCCACGTATTTTCTGAGCTCTATATACCCTTCTGTGCCCAGTATAATTGTCCGTCCGTCCCCCCAGTTGCTGAGGCCGTCCGGGGTAAACCAGTCAACGCGAAAATAGTGTACCGCTCCGTTATCTCCCCGGAAATGGGCGTCGCCGTAATCCTCAAATTCCGGGTGCTCCGGGTGCGCCATATTTGCTGCTGTACTGCTGAGCACCTCTGCGTCCCGGGCACCGCTGAACCAGAGAAACTGTTCAATTTGGTGGCTGCCAATGTCGCATACAATGCCCCCGGTTGGCTCTTTCTGAAAAAACCATTCCGGGCGCGAATTTATATTCAACCGGTGCGGACCAGTTCCAAGCACCTGAATGACTTCTCCAATCGCCCCCTGCTCAATCAGCTGCTCGGCAAAGCCGGCGCACTCCACCTGCAGCCGTTCACTGTAAAAAACGGCCCAGTTCAATCCTGTGGCTTTCGTTTTTTCCTCCGCCTGCTGCAGCTGTTCGAGAGTCGTAAAAGGGGCCTTAGCGGAAAAGTAATGTTTGCCATGATCCATCACCCTGAGGCCAAGCGGACCTCTTTCCGCAGGAATGGCGGCGCTTGCCACCAGATTTACTCCCCCGTCCTGCAGAATCTGCGAAAGTGATGCTGCCGCTTCTGCTTCCGGAAAGCTCTGCTGAAATATACGCACCTTTTCCGGATCGTTGTCCCAGACCCATTTGATTGCCGCACCAGCGCTTTTCATTCCATGGCACATGGCATAAATATGGCCGTGCTCAAGACCAGCAGCGGCCATCGTCAACGCTCCTTCTTCCACGGCTGTCTCTTTGTGGTGCACTGGCTCAAAATTCGTGTGTTCGGACGGCTTCGACATTAAAACATCTCTCCTTCTGCGCTGTAACATACGACAATAGCGGCAAGCCTTACGGCCCCGCTATTATCGGTTTACACATAGGTATGATAGGCTTCTTTCATCTGCTTTAGGGTTTGCTCCCCGAGCTGGTCCCAGATGGCCTGATTAATAATTTCCACCTCTATCGGGCCATTGTAGCCCTGTTTTTCGACCGCCTGGCGGATGCGCGGAATATCAATGACGCCTTCTCCCATCATACTCCGGCCCTTAAAAATATCCGGCAGCGGCACGCTCCAGTCCGATACGTGAAAGCCTAAAATGGTTTCTTTGGCACGTTCAATTTCCTCGTATAAGAACGGGTCCCACCAGACGTGAAACACGTCCACGACGACACCGAGCTGGCTGCTGCCCACCTGCTGCTGAAGCTGATTGGCTTCTCCGAGAGTGGTAATTACCGAACGATCCGCCGCATACATCGGATGGAGCGGTTCAATTCCAAGCTTCACCCCGTGCTGCTCTGCAAATGGAAGGACTGCTTCAATCCCTTCACGCACCCATTCCCTGCTCTGGATAAGATCTTTATCCGGAGAGGGCCCGCATACGAGTACCAATACGTCAGTACCGAGTTCGGCAGCCTCCTCCACCGCCCGTTTATTGTCATCGATGCGCCGGCTGCGTTCTTCCTTCTCAGCGGCTGGAAACATTCCGCCCCGGCAAACACTTGAGACCTGAAGGCCATTGGCGTCGATTATTTTTTTGCTTTCCTTTAAGCCTATTTCCTGTATTTTGTGCCGCCATACAGAAATCCAGGGGACCTGCTGTTCAGCGCATCCCCCAGCGGCCTCCTTCAGCGACCAGTTTTCCGTAGTGATCTGATTCAGGCTTAGACGGTTCATTTCAGGAGCGGCCATTATTTATAAGCCTCCTTTGTCTGAAGCCCTGCAAGCTCAAGTACCGGCTTCATGCGTGCTGCAGCAAGCTCCGGATCCCGGAACACCCTGGCTTCGTCGGCCAGGCGGAATAATTCGCTAAAATGAAACACGGAGCGGGCACTTTCAGCACCGGCGATCATGCGGAAGTGCGGCTGATGGCCATTCAAATAAGCCAGGAATACCACACCGGTTTTATACGCAAATGTCGGATGCTGAAAAATATGACGGGCAAGCGGAACAGTCGGATCCATAATCTCGTGATATTTCTTCATATTACCTGCATCGATTTCCTTCAGTGCAGACGCTGCTGCAGGGGCGATCGCGTCAAAAATGCCAAGCAGCGCATGGCTGTAGCCCTGCTCGTCTCCTTCAATCAGACTCGGATAATTAAAGTCATCACCGGTATACATTCTAACGCTTTCCGGCAGTCTCCGGCGCATCTCGATTTCTTTTTGATCATCCAGAAGTGAAATTTTGATGCCTTCAATTTTGTCTGCATGCGTATGAAGCACGCGCAAACACACTTCCATTGCTTCATCGACGTTGTCTGACCCCCAGTAGCCGGCAAGGTTCGGATCAAACATATCTCCGAGCCAGTGCAGAATTACTGGCTCCTTTATCTGCCCCAGAATTTTACCGTAGACGTATTCATAATCTTCCGCAGACGAGGCCGCTCTGGCAAGAGCCCGGCTTGCCATCATAATAATTTTGCTTCCGGCCTGCTCCACGAAGGAGCACTGCTCTTCGTACGCTTTCACCACGTCGTCAATGGTAACGTCCGGACCAGGCTCCAGGTGATCGGTGCCGGCTCCGCTGGCTATGTTACCGTTAACGCTTTTTGCTTCACGGACCGAGCGGGTGATCAGTTCTTTGGCGTCTTCCCAGACCAGACCCATACCCCTTTGGGCGGTATCCATCGCTTCTGCCACCGACAGGCCGAGAGACCAAAGGTAATGGCGGTATTCCATCGTTTTATCCCAGTCAATTGCAGGATGGCGGACCGGATCACTGCTTCCAAACGGATCCGCTGTTACGTGAACGGCGGAGTAGGCCACTCTGGATGTAAATTCGTTTTTCGAAGGAGCCGGCAGCGCTTCTGTCTGCGTCAATTCATACCGATACGTACTGCCGTCTGCCTTCGGTAGATAAATATAGTTTGTCATCAGCTGCGCCTCCTTATATATTCAGTTCCGGTACATCCAACCAGCGCCGTTCTTTGGATGACTGCAGGCCAAGATCGGCCAGCTGCATGCCCTTTGCTCCTTCGAGCAGATCCCAGGGAAAAGCCTCGTCCTGATGAACGTGCTTTAAAAACATTTCCCACTGGATTTTGAACGCATTTTCAAACAGCTGGTTGTCCGGTACTTCTTCCCATTGATTTTGAAAATCGATCGTGTTTTCGATATCAGGATTCCATACAGGCTTTGGTGTATTCACCCGGTGCTGCGTCTTACAGTTTCTTAGTCCCGCTACAGCACTGCCTTCAGTTCCATCCACCTGAATCGTCAGCAGGTCATCACGGTCGACCCGCACGGCCCATGATGAGTTAATTTGCGCTGTAATGCCGCCTTCAAGCTCCATCGTCGCGTAGGCTGCGTCATCTGCCGTTGCTTTATACGTATTGCCCTCCTCGTCCACACGCTCGGGAATATGCGTTTTCACCGAAGCAGACACCGATTGGACCGAGCCGAATAATTCATCAAGCACGTAGCGCCAGTGCGGGAACATATCCACCACGATACCGCCGTCTTCTTCTTTTTTATAGTTCCAGGACGGGCGTTGGGACTCCTGCCAGCCGCCTTCAAATACCCAGTAGCCGAACTCCATGCGGACCGAGAGTATTTCTCCGAAAAACCCGGCATCGATCAGCCTTTTCAGCTTCAATACTCCCGGAAGAAAGAGCTTGTCCTGCACAACCCCGTTTTTAACTCCTGCATCTTTAGCCAGACGCGCTAATTCAAGCGCTCCTTCCATCGAAGTGGCTGTCGGCTTTTCACAGTAAATGTGTTTACCGGCTTCAATTGCCCGTTTAATGCCTTCAGCACGTCTGGATGTCGTCTGGGAGTCAAAATAAATCACGTTATGTTTGTCTGCGAGTGCTTCATCCAGGCTGGTTGTCCAGCGTGTAATATCATGCTCTTCCGCAAGCGCTTTCAATTTTTCTTCGTTTCTGCCCACTAAAATAGGATCCGGCATGATGTATTCACCCTTATCAATCTCGACGCCTCCCTGCGCTCGGATAGCTGCAATCGAGCGGATAAGGTGCTGCCTCGTCCCCATTCTTCCTGTTACCCCGTTCATAATAATGCCAATAGTATGTTCGGCCATCTTGATCCTGCTCCTCTCTAAACTGATTACTTCTCAGTCTAGAGAGAAATGTATGCGCTGTCTTATTAGTTACAGTCGTTTATTCTCAGATTCGGAAATGATTTAGTGTCAGCCTTGAGTCCCTTCCCTGTTTCTCTGGGTCGTCCGGTACATGTTCGGCGGGACTCCGACATGTTTTTTGAATAAACGGTAGAACGTGGACAACGATTCAAACCCTACTTCAAAGCAGATGGATACAATATCTTTATCACTTTCCACCAGCAGCTTCTTGACGAGTCCGAGACGGACCTCGGTCAAATACTGCATCGGGGTCCGTTCGTAGTATTCTTTAAAAATTGTCTGCATATACCGCTTACTCATCCCCATCCGGCCGGCGATATCCTCTGCGCTTTCAATATCGTAATAACGCGTATCAATGTACTGCCGGAGGCGTTCGACCCGCAGTTTATTTGTATCTCCCGGCCCTGCCTCCTGATTGGAGCGGGCGAGTGTGCAAAGGAGTTCAGCAATATGGATTTTAAGCGCCATCTGCCAAAGCTGATCACCATGTGACTGCTCGTAAAGCATTTTCCGCATAATCTGCCGGAGCTCACTGCTGTCAATAGCGCTGAAGGACTGCACGCGGGCCCTGCCAAAAACGTTTGGAATCAGCTGCGTACGTACGTCCTGGCTGAGCTTCCCGGCGTCAAATTCAAGCACCAGGACCGTCATATGTGAATCCGCACGGATGGAATGCTTCGTTTTTGGAGGTACAATAAGAAAGGAGTCTGCTGTAATATCATACACATGTTCATCCAGTTCCCCGGCCCCGTCTCCGTCAAGAACATACAACAGCTGATGGGTTTCATGCGCGTGCGCAGCTACCATGTCCTTTTCTTTATGCTTGCTTTCATACAACGAAATAACTGCCGACTGTTCCTTGTTCTGCATGATGGCCCTCCATCTTTGTGAAGATTTGATATTATTTGATTTGTGTGGATTCACTTTTGTTCATCATACCATATGTACTTTTCTGTTTTAAAAAGAATCCGGATGCCAAAAGGCACCCGGAAACCTTGATTACAGCACGTACTTACTCAGTGCACGCTGGACGTCAAAAATATTGTCATCATTGCGGAAGGTTTTGGCTACAGGCTCTGCCGTGCTGCCCACCCATATTTTTAATTCACTGTCCAAATCAAACGTACCGGCAGTTTCTACACTGTAGTGGGTAATGCTCCGGTACGGAACTGTGTGGTATTCCACCTTTTTCCCGGTGACTCCCTGCTTGTCGATCATAATCAGACGTTTGTTTGTAAATACCATTAAATCCCGGTACAGTTTAAAAGCACTTTCGACCTGTTCGCCTGCCGTTAACCATTCCCGAAGTTCTTCCTCTACCTTTTTTGAATCCGCTTCAGAGGCGTTTCCCATCAGTGCATCAAACAATCCCATAGTTCGATCGTCTCCTTTTCCAGTAGGCATAAGATGAATAGATGCTGCGCCTTTAGTGTATCATTTTTTACGGGCAAGCTCCCGTGCCTGCCTCACCCTTCTGCTAAATGAATCACCGCTGTAAACGAGGACACTTCCACGGTACAGACGAACGCTGAACCAGGCCGCCGCTGCCACCAGAGCAAGAGTGAGTCCGATGCTCAGGCCCATCTGCCACCACGGAACGTCTAAAGCATTCGTTCTCACAAACATTGTAAACGGAGTGAAAAAAGGAATAAAGGAGCTTGCAGTCACGAAAATATTCCCCGGCGCAGCGAGTCCAAAGTTCGACAGAACAAATGCCCCTACGAGCAGAAATGTGAGCGGCTGACTGAAGTTCTGGACTTCTTCCGTTTTGGCTGCCATCGATCCGACCATGGCGTACAGCGTGCCGTAAAGGACGATGCCAAGAAGCAGGAACACAACGGCATATATCCACGTGGAAACAGCGGCTCCGCCAGCCGAGCTGATAAGCGAAGTGATGTCGTCCAGGCCGGCCACGTTCACATAAATCACTGCCGTCACCGCCACGAGGGCCATTTGGAAAAGCCAGATGGCTGATACTCCGAATGCCCGGCCGAACAAATGCTGAACCGGCGACGCACTCGAGATAAGAATTTCCATCACGCGCTGCTCTTTATCCTTGGCAATCTGCATCGCGATCATGATTCCGCACATCAGCGAATAAATATAAATGATAAAAACCACCGCGTAGGAGAGAAGATTAAACCCTTCTTCGGAGGAGGATTCCCCGCTCCCCTCTGTGCTTTCTGCAATCTGCACAGGTGCGGTAATATTTTGGACCTCTTCGCCTGTAATACCGAGTTCTTCTGCGTATTGAGAGACATGCGCCTGCTGGATGCCGGCGGAAAGGGCACGAGCTGTGTCTCCTGTGTCTTCATCGGTATATAAATTTCCATTATATCCGCTTCCGCTGTTTTCAAAGAGCAGGTAGCCGTCTGTTTCCCCGTTTTCCCATGCGTTTTCTGCCTGCGTTTGCTGCTCATACGGCACAAGCTCTATACCGGCCGCCTCCCCGGGCAGCTGAAGAGAGTCACTGTCGTTAACGACAGCCAGGCTGCTGATCTCTGTGTCCCCACCTTCGAAAAAGTCGATAATTCTGGGCAGGCTCAGGGCAATAAGCACGACGACAAGCATGACTGCTGTCGACACAATAAATGATTTTGCACCTGCCCGTACCCGGAACGTATGAGCAAAGATTCTCCACGTATTACGCATCGCTTTCACCTATTTTCTCTTTGAAAATCTCTTCGAGCGACGGAGGCTCCATCCGGAAGATGCGTACGTCTCCATATGTAAACAGCTGCTGCAGAATATCCTGGGATCTTGCTTTTGTGTCCGTGTAGATGTGCATTTTTTCTCCGTAGACACGCACCTCACGGACCCCTTCCCACATCCTGACATCTTCCGGCGGGCAGGGTGCTTCAGCGACAATCCGGTTTTGGTCCATGCGCTCCTTGATTTCCCCGAGGCGTCCGCTCAAAATATCCCTGCCGTTTTTAAGCATAACGAGCTTGTCGCATATCTCTTCCACGTGCTCCATGCGATGACTCGAAAAAATAATAGTTACTCCGTCCCGGCGCAGGTTCTGAATGGCTTCCTTTAAGATATCCGTATTCACCGGGTCGAGCCCGCTGAACGGTTCATCAAGGATAAGAAAATCGGGGCGGTGGACGAGTGCAGCGATCAGTTGAATTTTTTGCTGGTTGCCCTTAGAGAGCGTGTTTAATTTCTGCTTCTTTTCCTTTTCAAGCTCGAACACTTCGAGCCAGTAGGCCATCGAAGTCTTTGCTTCTTTCTTGTTCATGTTTTTCAGACCAGCCAGAAACTGCAGCTGCTGCTCAACCTGTTCTTCCGCAAACAGCCCCCGTTCTTCCGGCAGGTAGCCGACCTGCTCAAGCGGCAGATGATGGACTTTTTTGCCCTGCCATTCCACCGTTCCATCTGTCCGCTCCATCAGACCAAGCAGCATACGGAACGTAGTCGTTTTACCAGCTCCGTTCTGGCCGATCAAACCGAGACTTTCTCCAGGCTGAATAGAAAAAGAAAGCTCATCAACAGCCTGCTTTTCTAAAAATCGCTTCGATAAATGATTTACTTCAAGCATACACGACCTCCTCCAGAGAATGAAAACTTCTATTCCATGATAAACAATATAACATCCATTTTATACCACAAATTCCCAAATAATCTTTTTCGAAGACAGACCCTGGCATTAAAATGTTCGACAAAAAAAGCCTGTTCCCTTTGTCATTGTTTATTGAAATTAAAGGTAAACGCTTATCTTTCAGATGGAATTGGTTTATGATGGAAACAACTGCTTTTTATGCAAATGATTGATTTTTTACATAAGGATGATAGCTATGACCATTACAAAGCGTGATCACGCGCTGTTTTTAACTGCGGTTTTTTGTTTCTGGTTCGCGACCTATGTGTACGTGCCGGTATTTAGCCTGTATTTGGAAAACAGCAATTTCACCTACACCGCGATCGGTATTATTCTCGGCGCCTACGGAGCAACGCAGGTGCTGTTGCGCTATCCTCTCGGCATTCTTTCTGATGCTTTAAAGGGACTGTTGAAAAAACTGCTGATTGTTGGGTTTGTCAGCGGATTCATCAGCGGCGTGCTGCTCGTCTTATCTGACTCTTTTGCGGCGGTTTTTACCGCCCGGCTGCTTGCCGGGGTGACCGCCTCAATGTGGGTAATGGCGACAATTATGTATTCCCGTTACTTTTCTCCTGACCAGTCCTCAAGAGCAATGGGCGTCCTGCAGCTTTTAACGGTTTTCACCCAGTTTATCAGCATGATGTTCAGCGGCTATCTCGCTGATTTATTCGGGTTTACAGCGCTGTTTTGGATTGCTGCAGTCTTTTCTCTTATCGGCATCGGATTTACGCTGTTCACAAAAGAACTTCCGGTACAAAGCAAAGCCGGGCCATTGAAAATTCGTTCTTTAATCAGCCGTACTCTTCGGCTCCATGACCTGCGCTGGATTACGTGCGCGAGCTTTATCGGTCACTCTATTATTTTCATGACGATTTTCGGCTTCACCCCGCTGTATGCGTCTTCGATAGGCGCTACCGAGCGGACGCTGGTTATTATTTTTATTGCCTTTTTTGTTCCGCACCTTTTAGCTTCTTTGTTTCTATCGTTTTACACCGTACCGGTCCGTATGCATAAGCCGCTCCTTTACGGCTCCTTTCTCACAGGGGCAGCAGCGCTTGTGTGGATGCCGTCGACCACGTCTTTATGGGAGCTGAGCATGAACCAGGCAGTGCTTGGACTCGCCCTTGGAATTGTGCTGCCCCTGCTTTTGGGAATGGTCGTCCAGGTGAGCCCCGGGCCGCTGAAAGCAAGCGCAATGGGATTTTACCAGTCGTTTTACGCTGCCGGAATTCTTCTCGGCCCGGTCGTCGCCGGATCTGTCGCCGAACAGCTGTCCCTTTCCAGTGTCTTTTATTTTGGGGCACTGCTTGCACTCGCTGGGCTTTTCATTACCCGGCTGATCCGTTTTCAAGTTCAAACAGAAGGGGAAAATTCCCCGGGATGAATAATAAGCCGTTTCCTGCCCGGGAAACGGCTTTTTTCACCCTAAGAAATATCCGGCAGCTGCCGCCAAAATCCCCAGCGCATAGCTTCCAACTCCGTACAATAAAGCATTTCTTCCTTCTCCCGCTTCTATTTTTTGGATGATTTCCATATTAAAGGTGGAAAACGTCGTAAAGGCACCTAAAAAACCGATGCCGATGCCCGCTGTTTCTGTAATCCCGGCTTCACGGGCCATGATCAGGCCGAGAACAAACGACCCCGATACATTCACAAGCATCGTGCCAAATGGCAGTACCCGGTGCCATCCGTTTTCTTTGGACCACGACACCAGCGCCGCGCGGGCAGCAGCACCGATGGCTCCTCCAAGAGCGACAAGCAGCCATGTCATCAGCTTCTCCTCCTTCCTGCGCGGTAACCAATACCTGCAGTTACAAGTCCGCCTGCAGCACTGACCAAAACGTAAATCCCTGCTGCAAGCAACGCCTCGTTTTCGATTAACTGAATGGTTTCCACACTGAATGTTGAAAAGGTGGTAAAAGCACCAATAACTCCCGTGCCTACTACAGCCTCCCACATAGACGGCCATGCTTTTCGCTGTATAATTTTTGAGGTAAACCATCCAAGTAAAAAGCAGCCGGTAATGTTTGCAGCCATTGTTCCCCACGGAAATACACCCGGAGCCGCTGCAAACAACCGGTCTACAAGGTAACGCAGCAGACTGCCCACTGCCCCGCCAACTGCCATCCATACGTACAGTCTCATCTCTTGTCCTCCTTATTTAACGCAAAAAATCCTGTCTGCACACGTATCCCGTGGACAGACAGGAGTCATCAGCTCATTTCAGAGCGGTTTCGGCGAACTCCATCGCCATCATTTCTGCACCAGTATACCATAATCCTACACTCAGGATTGATATTTTTATGAACAGGGAAATCAAAAGTCAGGGGGCGTGGTCGCTATGTTTATTGTCTTTCAGTTTATTTTAGTTTTTCCTTTTCTGCTGCTGCTATTCGTTGCTCTGATGATCGGATTGAAAGAAGACGTCCGTACATTAACCTTTACCAGGCAGCAGGTAGAAGAAGACACCTCCGGCATCATGTTCGTTTTCCATGCGTTCGAAAAACGGGTGCACGAATGGACAAGCTCCCTATCCCCTCTCTGGCAGAACGTTGTCCGCCGCCTCGTTTTTCTCGTCCTCGCTCTTCTATGTACAGGATGCATCTATCTCATTTTATTTTAATACAGAAAGGATACTTATCATGAAACGATGGCTTCTTGCAGCAATTCTTCTTCCTGCCGGCATTCTGCATTTCACTTCACCGGAAAAATTTGAGCGTATTCTGCCGCCAAAAGCCCCCTGGAGAAGGGCCGCAGTATACGTATCAGGAGCAGCAGAGCTGGCTTTAGGCACAGCTTTCACAGTGCGGAAATGGAGTAAATACGCAGGCAGACCGGCAGCCATCTTTTTTATACTTATTTTCCCAGCTAACGTGTATATGGCTGTCAACAAGATTCCTTTACGTCCAAACGGCAGGGCTTATCCACTTCTATACTGGCTGCGTCTTCCTTTGCAGCTGCCATTAATCCAATGGGCACTTGCATGCAGCAGAAATGAACCCTGATATACAGAAGAAGCCGCCGTCTTCCTGTGGAAGAACGACGGCTTTCTTTTACAGTTTCTGGGATTTCGCTGAACGACCCTTCGGAGCAATAGCTTCCGGAAGCACCGGCTTGTTCTGTCTTCGCCGCATACGCCGGTAATACTTAAAGATGACGTAGCCAATCATCGCACCGATCGTATTCAAAATGATCGAATCAATATCAGCCACCCTCGTCGGGTAACCGATAATTAAGTTAATGCCAAACTCCATCAGCTGTATGGAGAAGGATAAAAGCGTACCAATGGCAAAAGCCCAGATAAAGTGAATATCATCACTGATCAGTATGCCAAAAAAGATGGGCAGCAGCAGGTACAGCAAAATCTGCCCTCCTATCACACCTAACCACGTACCTTCCTGAAACGACTCTACAATCGTATAGAATGGTAGAAACTGATAATATTCCCCCAGCTGAAGGCCGGGCCCGAGCGACCCTTCATAAGGTGCCGGAATCAATGTAAAACGAACAATTGTTGCCAGGTAGATCATAAATACTGCAGCCAGTATTTTTCGCCCAATCGGATCATGGGTGCGCCGCAGCCAGAAAAACAAAAACGTTATTACAATCAAGATTAAACCAATGGTAATCCACAGAAACGGATCAATAAACAGTCCGGTCATTCTTCCACCCCCTCATATAACATACAAAGAAATCCTTTTCTCCCCATACCCGTAATTCGTCAGATATATGAGACAACAGCTAAATTTTTTCTTTGCACATCCATGACAATTCGGTGAACCGACTATTCTTCAAACAGCGGCTTCGTCTGCTCTACCACATATTCACTGCCGCCACGGTCTTCGACATTTTGAATCATCGAAGTAATCAATAAGTCCTCCTCTTCATTATCGTACGCCACAAACCAGCCATTTTCCGTTCCTTCTTCTTCCCCGGCCTGCTTCAGCTCCGCCGTTCCGGTTTTGCCTGAAATCGAAATATTTTCATTTACAGGCTCATACGCAGAGCCGCGGTCATCCTCCACTACGCCTTCAAGTCCTTCCTGAATCGTCGAAATGCCGCTTTCAGGTACAACGTTCTCTTTCCAGACTTCCCGGTCAGAAGAAGCAAGCAGCTGCGGAGCAAGCATGTCTCCCTCATTCGTAAAGGCTGTAAATGCCGAAGCCAGATGAACCGGAGACATCTGCATCTGCCCCTGGCCGTATCCGGTGTCAGCGAGCAGCACTTCAGAATCGAGACCATCTGAAGCAATCGTCGACTCTCCTATTGGAAAATCGTATGGAATCTCCTGATTAAAACCGAATCCTTCCAAACCAGTGGTGAAGTCTTCTTCTCCAGTATTCAACGCGGTGCGCGCAAAATAAATATTATCCGACGTAATTAACGCCTCGCGCAGGTTCACCTCACTCAATGCATCATCCACCCGGGTCACTGAATAGCCTCCCCAGGAGCTGTCAGGCTGCCACTCAAGGCCTTCGATTGTCATTTCCTCATCCGGGGTAATGGCTTCATTACTCAGCCCAATCGAAGCGGTAATAGGCTTCACCGTTGAACCAGGAGCGTACGTGCTGTTGAATTTAGCAGCACGCGGACGGTTCTCGCTGTCATTGAAATCATTCAGCTCATCTTCCGGCCAGCCGTAAATGTAATTGTTTGGGTTGTAGGAAGGAGCACTGACCAGTGCCCGCGTATCCCCGTTCTGCGGATTCAGTGCTACCGTAGCTCCCACGTCCTCCTCTATCTGCTCGTAGGCACGCTCCTGCAGAGAAATATCGATGGTCGTCTGCACATCTTCCCCGTCAACCGCTTCTTCCTCTGCAATTACGTCATCTTCCGAAGTAGAGATCAGCATGCCTGGCTCACCGCGCAGCCGGTCTTCATACACATATTCAAGCCCGGCCTTACCGATTTCGGATGACTGTGTGTACGTGCCTTCCCGTTCTTCAAGCTCTTCCCCTGAAATATTTCCAGTATAGCCTGTTAAATGAGCAGCGGCCTCCTGTTCCGGATAATACCGCTGATTTCCGACTTCAGAAAGCTGGACTCCTGGAAGATCCTCCACTGCTGACGCTGCTTCTTCATCATCAGGAGAGAGGGTCTTTACCGGCACCGAGCTCTCGTCTGAAACCCAGTCCTGATCGAGCGCCCCGGTAATATCCTCTTCCGGCATATCCAGTTCTTCTGCAATAGTGGAAATGGTATCCTCCTGCTCCTCTCCCATACTGCCAGGCACCAGACTTACTCTGGTCGTTTCCACATTCGTTGCAAGCGGATCACCGCCTTCTGCCAGAATTTCTCCGCGTTCCGGCTCCGTCCGTTCTACATTTACCGTCTCTTCCCATCCCAGTTCATCAAATATGTACGAAGGGGACCAGTCCAGCTGCCATTCCTCTCCATCTTCTGTCTCTTCAAGCACCCAGGAGGCCTCACGCTCAAAGGAAACATCGCCCGCGCTCGTTACCATGCTCACAGTAAAAGGAAGCGCTGTTTCTTCTTCGCCTTCAGCGTCTTCCCCCGCCTCGCCGGTTTCAATATTCAGCTCCTCAGCATTTGTATCCTCATAAATCGTTTCGTGCCGGTTAATAAACGTTTCCTCGTCGATCTGTTCGCGTGCGTCTGAGCTTAAATACCCGTACATTTCTTCGAAATTTTGGTTGTTCCAGGCATCCGTAAATTCCTGCATTTTGTCCTCCGCGCTCTCTCGGTTATTGCAGGCGCTAAGCCCTCCAAGGAGTACTATGGCGCCCGCTGCGGCAGCCGTTTTTTTCATGTTTCCCCTCCGTTCTCCATTTCTCCAGCCATATTTTAACATAAGTCAGCTTCGGGCGCCGTATCCGGCTACAGCTTATAGGAACGACTTCCCTTCCGTATACGGGCGGCCCGTGCCCCCTGCTGCCTGGCATACTCTTTTCTCTGTCTTCTCACTCTGGTTACATGAACCTGGTGTGTCAACGCTATGACCGGACGGATAAACATCTGCAGGCTACCGATCACAAACAGCCAGGTGCCGTAAAATGTTGTTGCCTCTGAGAAAAATAAAAAGCTTCCCGCTAAAAAAACGAGAGCAAGCAGCAGGTAATTGATATGATATATCAGCTGATATACTTTTGTAATACGCAGTTCATAGCCGCCAAATACGAGGTCAATATTTTTTCCCAACATTTTCACTCCTTTTTACTCATTGTTCTTCCCTGTCTCCCGACCCTATAACATAAAAATCACCCGCAGCAGCGCAGGTGATTAAATGTAAAGCGAGAGAAACCATATAAAAGCAAGAAAACCTGTCAGTACAAATCCGTTACGAACAATTTTTGCCTGGCGTGCATTTTTATTTTCACTCCGGCTGAACTTTCCTCTTTTATGCACCCAGAAAAGCGTCAAATAAAAGATCAGACAGAAAATAATAACCGCCGGCATAAGTATGGACCGAAAGAAAAACTCTACTTCCATTCCCAGTTCCTCCATGTGTGCCTTTCCTCTTACTATACTGCTAATACAGGGGCGGAAACAACCATGTACAGGCTGCGGGAAACTGGGAAATGAAATACTTTCTTTCATGCATAGCCTTCGGTTTTATATGAAGCGCCACCTGATTTTCGAGCTGCTTCCGGAGAAGTTCATACATCATCTGCGTTCTCGGTACCATGTATGGCTCAATAAGCGGCTGCCCGCTCCCTTCCCACTCTCCTACATACAGATATACATAGTGGCGCAGGGTAAGAGAGAGTCTGTCTTTAATAAAAGATCCCATCCCTTCATACCACAGCGAAGCAGAAAGCAGGCCGACCTTATGGAACACATGGGGATACAGATCGGCAATATAAATTGAAACCAGCCCTCCAAGTGAAGCTCCAATCAACCCGGTATGTGAAGCCTCTGTTCTCACCCGGTATTTTTCGTTAATATACGGACGAATGCCATTGGTTAGGATGTATGCATATTCTGTACCGAGACCCTTAAAATCCGGATGGTGCAGAGAGAGCGCCTTTGAAGGCCATGGTGTGTACTCATGAATACGGCTTTTCGGTTCCACACCAACCATTACGACCGGCTGCATATATCCCGCTTCCATCAGAGCTTCCCACACACTGCCCGACTCCCGGAATAAATATGCCCCGTCCTGAACATAAATAACAGGATAACGCTTCTGTTTGTTCCGGTGGTAATCCGGAGGCAGGTATACATATACATCGCGGTCCATAATCTGATGGTGAATGATTGTTCCTCTCATGACCTGCCTCCTTTCTGCTGCATTCTTCCAATTATCTCTTTTTTACCAGTGGCTTTTGTCTCATTAGCAACAGGTTAATTGAAAAAGATTATCATTGTCAAATGAAGCGCAAAAGGTTTACTACGCAGGCAAAAAGGGTACTTTAGCTTATCTTGTATTTTTAGCCAGTGAAGGAGGATTTGCTTAAAATGGGACATTATGTAGCTGTAGAAGAAGATGTCCATGTTTATGTGGAGGATATCGGTGAAGGAACGCCGGTCGTTTTTATCCACGGCTGGCCGGTCAACCACAAAATGTACGAATACCAGATCAATGAGCTGCCAAAGCACGGATACCGGTTTATCGGCATCGATCTCCGCGGCTACGGCCAATCCGACAAGCCGTGGAGCGGATATGATTACAATCAAATGGCAGACGACGTCAAAGGAGTCGTTGACGCCATGGGGCTCGACAGCTTTGTCCTGGCCGGTTTTTCCATGGGAGGCCCGATTGCTCTTCGCTACATGGCCCGGCATAAGCAGCAGGGAGTTTCTAAATTACTTCTGCTTGCGCCGGCGGCTCCAAGCTTCACGCAGCGGGAAAACTTTCCGTATGGCATGGAGAAAAAAGACGTGGATGGCATCATTGATAACCTGAACACCGACCGTCCGAAAATGCTCGAGGATTTCGGAGGCATGTTCTTTGGCAGTGACGATGTTTCTGATGTATTTAAAACCTGGTTCCACGGCCTGGGGATGGAAGCCGGCAGCTATTCGACGATCCATTCAGCAGAAGCGCTGCGGGATGAAGATTCCTTTGAGGATCTTTCTTCCATCACGGTCCCTGCCGAAAGCTTTCACGGAAAAAACGACCAGATCTGCCCGTATGAATTTTCCGGCGAGCTTCAGAAAGGAATCAAGGACTTGAAGGTTGTTCCTTTCGAAAACAGCGGCCACGGCCTGTTTGTAGATGAAAAAGAAAAGTTCAACCAGGAGCTGCTCCGTTTTCTCAAAGAGTAGTATAACGATCAAAGGACACGCAGGCAGCGTGTCCTTTTTTCTATAATAAGTGACGCTCGAGGTATGACCGCAGCATTTCCGGCGGCTTTCCAGTGAGTCTCTCCACATCCGAAGTAACCTCTCCCATTAACCCCATCGAGGCCGCTTCATACAGAGAAGCGTTCACACTCCCAAAGCCGGAGCCGTCATCATATGTTCGTGCAAATTCCTGCACCCCCATCGGTTCATAACGAATACGTTCTCCTGTAATGTTGGAAAGCAGCTCACACAATTCATCCATCGTATACGCCTGTATCCCAGTCAGCGTATAAACACCTTCGTGTCTTTCAGGCGCTGCAGCTGCAGCAGCTATAGTCTTAGCGAGATCCCTTCTCGAAATAAAGGAAATAGCTCCTCTTCCTGCAGGATAAGGCAGCCTTTTGGTCCGAACCAGTTCCTCCGTGTAAGAAATCAGCGGGTCGGCATACACCCCGTTGCGAATAATCGTTCCAGCCATTCGGCTCATGGCAATACGCCGCACAGCATAGCCGAAAAATGGACTCATATGAAAGGGATTGTTCCAATGGTCTGCCATGAATCCAATAAACATAAACTGCTTTACCCCAGCCTGTTCCGCCGCTTCGACAGAAGTTTGAAATTCTTTGATCCGCTGCTCGGATGGGTGTGTAATACTCGGAATGTAAAGCACAACGTCTGCACCCTGAAAGGCGCTCACCTGCTCATCAAATGAATAGTAATCCATTTTTGCCGTGCTCACGTTCTGCTCTCTGAACACCGCCGCTTTTTCAGGATTGCGTACTCCCAGGACCACCTGTTCCTTTGGAATAAGCTCAAGCAGCTCTTCCGTTACTTTTTCCCCGAGCTGTCCCGTGGCTCCCGTAATAACGTATTTCATAGCTTCACCCTCTCAGCCGATTTTTTCTCCGGTCTTCGTTTCGTGATCTGTTTGCAGAAGAGTCACCCCTTCGTCCGTATAGACGCCCAAAATTAAGCATTCTGAAGTGAATGAAGCAATTTTCATTGGCGGAAGATTCACAATACCAATCACTTTTTTTCCTTCCAGGTCATTGATTTCATATAGTTCTGTAATCTGAGCACTGGACTGCTTTACTCCCACTTCTTCTCCAAAGTCCACCCACGCCTTATACGCCGGCTTTTTCGCCTCTGGAAATTCCTTTACTTGTACAATCTTTCCTACTCTGATATCCAGGTCGTGAAAATTTTCAATAGAAGCCATCGAAATACCCTTCCTTTCTCTACTTTGATTATGTATCATCGTATCATAAGCGGTTATATTATTTGTAATATCCTGGTACATTTTCGGCTGGGAAACTCATTCGAGGTGAATTGACGTGCGGCGTTTTCTAACATTTTTGCTCGGAATTATTTTAGGTGCCGCCATGAATATACCTATTATCAGCATTGCCCGTTTTTCTGCTGAGTTATTTATCGGGCAGGGGTACTGGCTGATCGGCATCGGGGCATCGATTGTCCTGTGGCTTGTGTTTAACCTTCCATTCATTCAATGGTTCGCTGCTTTTGCTGTGCGCTGGAGGTGGATGAACCGTATCGGCATTGGCCTGCTGATGATCGGTGTAGTCACTGTGTTCCAGTTGAACAGCGGTGAACTGTTCTGGTATTACATAGAAATTGGAGTCATTATGGCCGCTTCCCTCTGTCTTTTGGTGCAGATTATTTTCACTCCAAAGAAAAGACCCCCACATGTGAAGTCGTAAGCTTCCGGCAGAGAGCCGGGAGTTTTTTAATACTCGTACAAACAACCAAAAAATTTTCCGGCAGAGCTCCCGGGATTTCCCTGGCATGGACGGCTCCCAATATATTTTTCCCTCCTAGAAAAAATTGGATGATTGAATCCACACACAACGGGTATCATATATTCCGATGCCACTTATCATTTTAAAGTAACTAACGTTATGGCAGAAACAGCTTATAGAAAAAAGGAGCGATACACGTCATGACAGAACTTCAGGGTAAAACGTTTATTATTACAGGAGCAAGCAGCGGTATTGGCAGAGCAACTGCTAAAAAACTCGTCGAAAACGGCGCTAACGTAGCACTTGCCGCCCGCCGCCTCGAACGCTTAAACGAAATTAAAGAAGAGCTTTCCGATCAGCCTGGCGAAATCATTGTCAAAGAGACCGACGTTACTTCCCGTGAACAGATGGAAGAACTCGGACGCGAAGCAGTAAATCACTTCGGCAAAGTATACGGCCTCTTTAACAACGCCGGCTTAATGCCGCTTTCTTTATTAAAAAACCAAAAAGTGGATGAATGGGACCAGATGGTGGATGTAAACATTAAAGGTGTCCTTTACGGCATCAATGCTATCCTTCCACACATGATTGAAAATAACGATGGCCATATTATTTCCACATCCTCTGTGGCTGCCCACCAAATCTTCCCAGGCAGCTCCGTATACAGTGGTACGAAGTTTGCTGTGAAGGCTATCATGATGGGCTTAGAACAGGAAGTTGCCCAAACTAACATTCGTACTACAGCCATCTCTCCAGGCGTGGTTAATACAGAGCTGACTGAAACCATTACGGATAAAGAAGTAATGGAACAGTTCGATTCAGTACTGAACGTGCAGCAGCTGAACTCTGAAGATATTGCAGAAGCAGTATATTATGCACTTACCCAGCCGGCTCACGTGGACGTCAATGAAATTGTCGTTCGTCCGGTGGATCAGCCTTAAAATCATGAACGTATTTAAGCCTTTGCTCCGTATTCGGAAGCAGAGGCTTATTTTTTGCGCAGTCTCGCGGCTCCCACGCTCACCCCGGGGCTGACCATCACATGATCGGGACGCCCGTCTGACTGCCTGAACCCGCCAGAAGTGAGGAGCCCGTTTTCCTCTTCTTCATACTCCCCACGGTACAGCTCCCACGGCTCGTGTACTACGTCCCCGTACCATATCTGTCCGTCCTTAGCCGTATAAAAACGGTATCTTTCAGCAAGCCAATTTTCGAGCGAGCCAGCTTCAGCCGGCAGTTGTTCTCCTGTCGCCCGGTACCTGGCACGAAAGCGCACGTTTCCCGATCTCCGGTGGTGATTCCAATATGTCCAGCTTTGATGATGGCGGATCGAAAAACGTGCCTGGTAGTAAGGTATAGCAAAATTCCGTCGTGCAATCCAAACACCGAGCGGAGAAGCTGCATCTAAGTTATAAAAGTAAATGCCTGGCACCCCGCCTACACTTACATACGTACGCAGGTTCAATTCCGGGAAGTTCAGGCCAGTCCGTCCAGGTAGAAAAAACGGACGGATATCATACATTGAAAACGAAACCACACCTACATACGCCTTCCCCCGAAACGTATCTACATCCATACGATCCGGCAGAGTGCGGGCCACTTCCGCGGGGTCTTTTTCCCAATGTGCAAACAAGGCGTTTCTCCATTTCATCCGTATCAGCTGCGGCTCTTTCATCTCTGCACCTCTTTTCCACTTCGTTTGATTCCACCCAATATACTACGGTTTGGCCCTGCTTTAAACTTAAACGGCTACAGCTGTACTATTTTTTTCCTGCTTCTTATTTTCCTCTGCAACAGGGTTTATGATACATTGAAGGAAGCTTATTCTTCGTAAAGGAGCTTATATATGGAAGACGCCAGAATGAAAATGTTCAGCAGCATGCTTTTAGCCATTTCTGCATTACTCGTTATCACCACTGATATTCTTCTGATTGTGACAGCCATCGTAGTGGGCGGCGGTATTTCGTTATACGTTTATGCCGGCCTTGTTATTACCGCTCTGTGGGGCGTTGGCCTGGCGGCTCATTTTAAAGCCCAGAGCCGGATAAGCTTTCTCATCTTTTTTATTTTAACGGTGCTTCTGCTGATTAATCTGTTCAGCGGCATTTTAACCGGACCCGCAGTAGAATTTTCATAATAAAAAAAGGCCGTTCGCGCGGCCTTTTTTTATTTCCCGGGAAATATGCCTACAGCTAACCTTCCTCCTGCTCCGGCTTTAAATTCATAATAATACCATAAGCAAAGGCAATGGCGACAAGTGCAATATAGATAATTAATTTATAAGGAAATGGTAAAAGATCCACTGCAGATATCACAAGCCACACCACCATCAGTAAGGCAATAATTAATGCGTACGCTGGCAGAAAGCTCTTTTGGAGAATCCGGACCACGATAGCAGTAGCCATGATTGCAGCTGGCACAAACCACCATTTAAATGCTGTTGGAAAAACTAGATCCCCCTCAGGCACATTTGTTATGAGATCGCGCCCGAAAATGACCAGAACAAGCGTTGCTGCTTGAGGAAGATACTTTAGGATCTTCTTTAGCCGATTTGAACGAAACGCCTGAAGGGATCTGCCGTAAATCATTAAATAACTGACTATTAAAGCTCCCGGACCCAGAATGACAAAATACCAAAACGAAAACACAAGCATGCCCCGCAACAAATCCCAAGACCATAAAACTAAAAAAAGAATCCATGCCACCAGTATTAAAAATGATATATGTTCGCCTGCAGCAGGTGACACCTGCTTTTTAACTTCTTCGCTGTAGGATTTTGGCTCCTTCGGCACTACATCATACATAGAACCCCCAGCTTTTTCCTCTGCCTCGACTGCTTCTTTGTCTAGCTGGATGTAACGTTCTGTATCCTCCGTTTTTCTTCCATATAAATAAAGGAAATCCCTGACTTCCCGGAAATACTCTTCAGCTTGTTTGGATAAAGACATAAGATCCCCACTTTCCATATCCTTATTTTTCCATCAACCTGTATTCACTGTCAATACACATAAAAAAGCCTGCTCCGCCGGGCGGAACAGGCTTTACCTCATTATTATCTTCTTCTTTTTCTAATGCCCCATAATGCTGCTAATATAAGCGAGACCACCGATACCGCGGTCATCCACCAGAAGTAAGGCGGGTAGTATGTGAGGGAAAGGTTGTTTTCCCCTTCTTCAAGCGGAACGGCAGTAAACGCCCCGTTAGCTTTTTCAATCGGCACGCCCTCTCCGTTTACTTTAGCTCTCCATCCTTTTTCATAAGGAATCGGCATCACAGCGTACGCATCTCCTGTATCATTTTCAATAACTGCGTCAACTTCATTACCATTCACGTCTACATCCCGGGCGTTCTCCTCTGCCCAGGCGTCGGCCTCGTTTAATTGTTCATACGTTTCTCCGTAAACGGAGAGGTCTTCAAGATGATATTCTCCTTCAGGCATCCGGATCTCTATGACGTTGTCCTCGGGATTCTCCACACGGATTGTTAAATCATTTTCATCGGTGCGGTACAGCGAATCTCTTGCCTTACGGGTGGTTTCAAATTCGTTTACGTTCATCCGGAAAAAACCAACGCCGGGCTTCTGGCGGAGAAGAAAGTCCACGTAGTAATCCTCCACGTTTTCATTCTCCGGCACTGTAATATCGAGTCCGCCCTCTTCCCCGTTAACCGTAAGCATTTCGTTCTCGTAGGTACTACCATTTACCGTTTCAACATTTTCACTGTTAATGACAGACTCTTCCTGCGGAAATTCAGCTGCTTCCTCCGGATTCTCAAGAATCACACCATTCAGCATGGCATGCTCCTTCGCGATTGGTGCCGCTTCTTCCGCTTCTTCGTAGGCGTACACCTGGTCTGTGGTCCGTACAAATGGCAGCACATTTTCATTCTGGTAAATAATATAGTCATCATTTTCTATAAATGGAGTAAACCCGTACGGTACGTTTTCGTCCCCGTCCTTTTCAAACATGGCGTATTCACCGCGCAGCAGGCTGTAAACGTTGGCCCTTCGCCCGAAATCCGAATACCGGCTGATGCTCTCCCGGCCAAGATCGATCTGAAGATCATTGTAATAAAACATGAGTATTTCTTCATTCAAAATACTTGAGTACGCCCCCGCACCGTAAAAATCCAAATAAAGCGGCGTATTCGTGCGCTGGGGGTCCTTGATCCATGTAGTTCGGGACAGAGCGTCCGGATCCTCCTGCGAAGCTTCATCCAGCAGTTCGATTTGATCTGCGTCCATGTACTCCTCACTCATGAGAAATTCCTGCGTCGTGCCGCTCATGCTTCCGCGTTCAAACAGTTTTTCATACTGGTATTGGTTCGCGACAACCACGCTCGTAATAATGGCAAAAACGGCAGTAATGATTCTTTTGCCGCGCACATCCGTAATTGTGGTGACGATAAATGCCGCCAGGGAAATGATGATCATACCAGGCGTCAGCCATCCGCTCCAGTGCTCAATGGAAAAATCGTCATCCAACAGATAAAACAGAACGTACATGCCTGTCGCAAAAATAAGCGAAGGCACCAGCTCCCGCCAGTCGAGCTTCCGGATATGCTGAATACCTGCTGCCACTGCACCGGCAAGTAAAAACGCAGCAATGTACTCAAACCGGTTCCTCGGTGCGGAAAAACCGTTAAATACGCTTCCCATCAGCGGACTGTAATGAAATACGATAAATAAAAGCGAGAGAATGGTAAACAGCACAAACCGCGGATCCTTATAAAGCTGCTTCCAGACTGCGAACACTAAAAAGATGGTCGGCACAATGAGGAAGCGGCTGTCGAGCAGAATATTGCTTGTGTTATCAAATAACACGATCTCCTGTTCAAAGTCCGGCCGGTAATTGTTAAAGTAGCCGTACACTCCGGCGAAGAAGCCAATCAGGCCAATACCGAATCCGAGCATGGAGCTGCCCCCGAAATACAGTATCTGTTTACCTATTTTTGTTTCTGCAGGCCCAAGGCGGATCAGCCATCTGGCCAGTATATAAATACCGATAAAAATAAGTACAATATAGGAAAAGTAGAAGTTCGAAAAGACGGTTGCTGCGAGTGCAAAAATAAACAGCAGCGGCTTTTTCTCCCGAATAATTTTTTCCACGCCAAATACGAGCAGCGGGAGCCAAATGAAAGCATCTGCAAAAAATTCCCAAAATGCCGCGTGACGGAAGTACATTACACACGTGGCATACAACAGGGCACCTGTCAGAGCAGGTACACGGTCGAGCTTCATATAACGAAAGCAGGCGTATGCTAAAAAGGAAACGAGTATCATCCGGGCCATGCTGATAAAAATGACGGCCTCGGTCCAAAAAGCTGCATCCGGCTCACGAATCAGCCCCAAAAGCTCCAGCATATACACCACGGCCATCTGGAAATAAAAGAACAGGTTCGTCGAGTAATAGTACCCGAGCTGGGTGAACATACTGCCGCCAAGTCCAAGCTGAAAGGAATAAAAAAATTCTCCGCTCGTGTAATGATTATACAGCAGCTGCTTAAACGGGCCCATCTGGTTTAGACCGTCATTCGGCCCGGCCATATACGTGTTATTGGTCCATTGATATAAGAAAAATGCATGCGCTGCAATAACTGCCAGAATGACTGCTGCCGCAACCCCCCATATATGCTTGTGTTTCAACATTCTCTCCCCACGCTATCTTTTTAGTATTTTTCCTGTGACAATGAACGTGACCGGTATAGTAAAAATCACCGCTCCCAGAGGGGCGATAGTACTGTTAATACTCAGCCATTCCACGAATATATAAGCAAAAACGGATGAAGCCCCTACATTTACTACCTGGGTCAGCGGAAATTGGAAGAACTTCTTCCATGTCGGCCGGACCTTGTAGGTGAAGTATGTATTTAAAAAGAAGGAAATAACAAAGCTGATAAAAAATCCGGTGATGTGGGCGATCATATATGGTACCGAAAGCACCACGTGGAGCAGTAAGTAGGCGGCATAATAATTTAACGTATTCATACCGCCCACTAAAACAAATCTGGTAAACTCATTATCCAACTGTTTCATGCATCTCGCCTTTTCGTATTAGATTCCTGCACCAAATAATGCGGGCGCCTTTTCGTTTCATAGTAAATGCGTCCAATATACTCTCCGAGCACGCCGAGACTTAACAGCTGTACGCCCCCCAAGAACAGTATAGCGGAAATTGTCGTAAAGTAACCCGGCACCTCTATTCCCATCCGCATAATCTGCACAAACGTAATACCGATATAAACAAGGGCAAGCAGCATCACGACAAGGCCGGTATACAAACAGACACGAAGCGGACGGTTATTAAAGGAAATCATGCCGTCAACTCCGTAATTCAAAAGGCTCGAAAACGACCATTTGGTTTCGCCCTCCTGGCGCTGAACATTTTCGTAGTAAACCGTTTTGGACGGAAAGCCGATCCATGAAAAAAGCCCCTTCGAAAAACGATTGGCTTCACTTAAGGAGAGCAGGGCATCCAGTGCCCGCCGGCTTAACAGGCGGAAATCACCGACGCCGTCTTCAAGCTTCACATCCACCATTCTATTAATAAATTTATAATACATCGAGGCCATGCCGGAACGGAATTTTGAATCGCCTTCCCGGTTCCGTTTTGCGATCACCTGATCATAGCCTTCTTCGTAGCCCTCAATTAATTCCAAAATCACCTCGGACGGATGCTGCAGGTCAGCGTCAATGATTACTACGGCATCGCCGTCTACGTGATGCAGTCCTGCAATCAGTGCTGCTTCTTTTCCAAAATTACGGGTAAAAGAAACGTAGCTTACATTTTCGTACATCCCGGCAAGCTCTCTCATCTTTGTCAGTGTCCGGTCCGAGCTTCCATCATCTACATAAAGTGCCTCTATTTCATAGGGCAGATGCCCTAAATGGTTCTGCAGTGATTCATATACAGATATAATATTGTCCTCTTCATTAAACGAAGGAATTACAATTGATATCTTTTTCATTCCATTTCCTCCCTGAACCCTTCATCTCCCACTGTTTACACAGTACTTTCATATCGTACCCTTCTCTGTATCTTTTGTATCACTGTAGAGGGCTAAAAAAATCTCAAAAATTGTGTGATGGCTGTATATGCTCTGCTTTCCGGGCGTAAAAAATAACATCCGGCCCGCCGCGTCCGACCTCCACCTCCTCTATCCATACAGTATCGAAAACCACCTTCAGACTCTTTTCAAAGGCCCTGGAATAAGAAGCACTCCAAAAAGCAGCCACTCCTCCGCGCCGGAGCACGGCGTAAACCGTTTGAAGCCCTCCCGCCTCGTACATGTGATGGTTGTCTTCCCGGACAAGCCAGTCAGGGCCGTTATCTGTATCCATGCACACAGCGTCCCAACGGTTGTTTGTTCCTTTTTCCAGAAATACCTGAAGGTCCTCCTCCACGATTTGGGCTTTACTGTTTTCAAGAGCCCTTCCGTTCCATTCCTGAAAATACAGACGGTTCCACTCAATAATACATTTCTCCAGTTCCACAACGGCTACATGAACCGTTCCTGCATGCTGCACCGCTTCTTGGAGTGAAAAACCAACGCCAAGGCCTCCAATCAGCACCGACTCTGCTGAACAAGCATGATTCAGCGCTTCCTGAACCATGCGTCGCTCCGACTCTCCGTTGTGGGTCGCCATCAAAAATGTACCGTTACTGATGACTTCGTAATGCCGACCGCGGCGCTGCAGCTGCAATTCTCCGCTTTGCCCCTGAACATTCGCTATTATTTCTCTGTCACTGTTCATTCAAGCTTACTCCTTTCCCGCCCGGCAAGTATATTTCATATTTGCAAAACCAGAAAAAAAAGGTACGATTAAAAAGTGTGCAGAATTTTATCACTTATGAAATTTTCATTTATTTTTGAATGATCTGTTTACTATTTCAGAAGAAGACCAGGAGGTTGTTTATATGCTCGGCGCCATCGAAGCAGGAGGAACAAAATTTGTCTGTGCGGTCAGTGAAAATGGCCGTGACATAAAAGAACGCATTTCCATTCCAACTACGACGCCTGATGAAACCATGAAGCAGGTGTACGATTTTTTCCGTGCTTTTTCTATCGAAGCTGTTGGCATTGGTTCCTTTGGTCCGATTGATATTAATACAAAAAATGATACATACGGCTATATCACCACAACGCCAAAAACAGCATGGCAAAACTTTAACATTCTCGGAGACGTACAAAAACACCTCGCTGTGCCGGCAGGATTCACCACCGATGTTAATGCGGCGGCGCTCGGGGAATGGAAGCATGGTGCCGGTGCCGGAAAGACGAGCTGCCTGTATATGACAGTCGGCACCGGCATCGGTGTTGGTGCTGTTATTAACAACAATATTCTTGAAGGTCTGAACCACCCGGAAGCAGGCCATATTATTGTCCGCCGCCATCCTGAGGACCATTTCACCGGAACATGCCCTTATCACAGCGACTGTCTTGAGGGGCTTGCTTCAGGTCCCGCCGTGGAACAGCGCTGGGGAGAAAAGGGCAGCGAGCTGACCTCCCGGCCGGAGGTGTGGGACCTTGAAGCTTATTATCTTGCTCAGGCAATGATGAATTACATTCTGATTCTTACTCCTGAGCGGATTATTATTGGCGGCGGCGTGAGCAAACAGCCTTCCCTGCTCACAAAAGTACAGGGACAGACGCAGCAGCTTCTGCAGGGATACGTTCAGGACCCAATGATTACTCACCATATCGGTCAATATATTGTTACTCCGGGGCTCCAGGATGATGCGGGCATCACCGGCGGATTTGTCCTTGCTGCCCAGGCCCTCGAAGATGCCCCCAGCTAAAGGCAGACAGCCCCAAAACACAAATACTTGTTTATACTTCCTGTACGCAGGTTGAAAAAGAAAGGAAATCAGCTGAGTGAAAAGACATGTCTTGCTACTGATGACCGGTTTACTTCTCATTCTGGTTGTACTCGGATGGAACAGCAGGCAGAACCCTCTTCCCGAGGTGGAAGCAGGCGAAGTCGTCGAACAGAACACCCTTCATCCTGTTGTGGAGGAGCGGAAAAATGAATGGATCCAGCGTGCAGAACAGCAGGGGATTGAGGTTGTCGTAACGGATGAATACCGTTCGGTGGAAGAGCAGGATGCTTTATATGCCCAGGGCCGGACTGAGCAGGGAGAAATTGTCACGCAGGCCCGTGGCGGCGAATCGTATCATAATTACGGCCTAGCCGTTGATTTTGCTTTACGTTCACCGGACGGAGAGCTTGTCTGGGATATGGAACGCGATGACAACGGTAACGGAGAAGCAGACTGGACGGAAGCCGTGGAGATCGCTAAGGAGCTCGGCTTCAGCTGGGGCGGGGACTGGCCTGGTTTTAAAGACTACCCTCACCTTGAAATGACCTTCGGCCTGAGCCTGGAGGAGCTCCGTGCCGCTGAACAGCAGAATACGTAATTACCATCGTCCGGCTGGTTGTCCGGACGCTTTTTCTAGTTGGACGAGTTAATTCTCTGCCAATTCGTGGTATACAGCTGTATTACCTTATATCCTGAAAGGAGTTCTCTTCAATGACTAAAACCGCCCTAGTCGTAGGAGCGACCGGCATCATAGGCAGCAGTATTTTAAAACATATTTCATCGCTCGAAGACTGGACTGCTGTAGGTATTTCCCGGCACCAGCCTGAAGACACCCACGGGGCCGATTACTACGTGGAGGCCGACCTCTTAAAGGAAGAAGAAATAACACAGGCACTTCAGGACATGCCTGCCATAACTCATATTTTTTATGCATCCTACCAGGATTATGACCCCCTCTCCAAAGAACAGATCACAGTTAATACCAATATGCTCCGAAGTGCCGTTCAGGCCGTGGAAGCGACTTCCGACCAACTCCAGCGTGTCGTATTGATGCAGGGAGCCAAAGTGTACGGGGCACACATCAGCGCTTTTAAAACCCCGGCACGGGAAAGCGACCCGCGTCATATGCCGCCGAACTTTTATTACAATCAGGAGGATTACCTGCGAAGCCACCAGAGAGGGAAAAGCTGGTCGTGGACAATTTTGCGTCCCGACGTCGTATGTGGCTATTCGGTAGGCACTCCTATGAATTTAAGCATGGTGATTGCTGTTTATGCCTCTATTTCTAAGGAACTCGGCCTTCCCCTTCGTTTCCCGGGAAAGGATGTTACCTACCGGTCACTCGCACAGGTGACCGACGCCGGCCTTCTCGCCCGCTGCTCCGTATGGGCTGCGCTGCATGAACCATGCGCATTTGAAACGTTCAATATTACCAACGGAGACTTCTTTCGGTGGGAGCACATGTGGCCGGTCATCGCCGAAGAGTTCCATATGAACACCGGGCCCGTGCAAACAATTACACTTTCTGATTTTATGCCGCTGCAGCAGGAGCTGTGGGAGGATATGCAGGAAAAATACAGCCTGCAGAATATTCCATTTGATAAAATGGCCGCCTGGCCGTTTGGTGATTTCATTTTCAATGTAGAATACGATGTGATGTCTGATACTAATAAAGTAAAACAGTTTGGTTTTACTGAGGTCGTGAACAGCGATGATATGTTCCGGCAGCTGCTTCGTGAATTTCAGGAGCAGCGGCTGATTCCGGACTTTTCAGAATGAACTTCCACTTGCCTGAACCCCCCCCCCATCCAGTTTCTGCCGGGTGGGGGGTTTCATCATTTGCCAATATGCTTGTGTACAAACGCCCGCATGTAGTTCATCGCTTCCTGGCCATCCTCCTCAAGTGGAAAATGGCTGATAAATCCGTGAATCGTACCGTCCACCCGGTGATGATGCACGACTGCATTTGCCTCCTTCAGCTGACGCGCCAGTTCCTCGCCTTCATCCCGAAGCACATCATACTCTGCCGTTATGACAAGAGTAGGGGGATTTTCGCGTTTTGCTTCATCCTGCATCGGCACAGCCAGCGGGTCCCTGCGTTCATCCCAGGCTGATAGGTAATGCGCCCAAAAGTCGCCAATATTTTTAGCCGTCAGGCCGTATCCCTCACTAAAACGATGATAAGATACGTACGCCGGATCCTCCTCCCGGTTGTAAAAATCAGCGACAGGATACAGAAGCATCTGTCCTTCAAGGTATGTCTGCTCTTTTCGGAGCAGCGTAGATGCTGCATACACAATATTGGCTCCAGCGCTGTCACCGCACAGGTAAAACCGGTCCTCCGTATTCGGCCATTCCCGGTACTCGGAAAGCACCCAGCGAACAGCGTCCAGGCAGTCGTACACCCCCGACGGAAACGGGTGCTTCGGCGCGAGCCGGTAGTCCACCGCTACAACATATGCTTCGAGTTCATTGGCCAGTACCCGGCAGAAGGTGTCATGAGTTTCAAGACTCCCTACGGCAAAACCGCCACCGTGGAAAAAAATCACTACAGGAAGCGGCTCTTCAGATGCTGGTTTATATCTTCGGACGGTCAGGGTCCGTCCTTCTAAATCAATATCTTTATCCAGCACTTCAGCTACAGCAGGCCGTTCCGACGGAGCTAATGTCATTTCGTTTCTTCGCCTGCGTTCATCGACTACTTCCTCCACCGTTTCCACCTCGAAGGAACTGTTCTGCTCCAGATATTTCTTTACATGGTCTCGAAGTTCCATGATTTCTGCCCCCTTCTTTCTATACAACCCATACCCTGAATTTTGATTGCCTACCCCTTATCCCGTCTTCATTTTCTTATCCATTGACGATCACTGCCTGAAGTTATATAGTTACGCTAACATAATGACTATGGCTAAAGTAGGGGTAAATGTATGGAACCTATCATTCAAGTGTACGAACTGCGAAAATCATTCAAAGACATGGAAGCGGTCAAAGGCATTCATTTTGATGTCGCGCAGGGCGAGATATTCGGCTTTCTCGGCCCGAACGGTGCAGGAAAAAGCACGACTATCAACATGATCTGCACGATGCTCGCTCCGACTTCCGGAAGCGTTACCATTAACGGATATGACGCTTTTAAACAGAAAGCAAAAGTCCGTGAAAGCATTGGCATCATTTTTCAGGAAAATACACTCGACGAAAAATTAAGCGCTCTTGAAAACTTAAAGCTTCACTGCCGGTTTTACCGTGTCCCTAAAAACAAACGGGCAGAACGTATTCAGGAAGTGCTTGAAATTGTAGACCTGACTGACAATCAAAAGAAAAAAGTAGAAGAATTCTCCGGCGGGATGAAACGAAGGCTTGAAATTGCCCGCGGTCTGCTGCACTATCCGAAGGTTCTTTTTTTGGACGAACCTACTGTCGGTCTTGATCCCCAGACACGGGCCCATATTTGGGAGTATATTCTCCGCCTGAAGGAAAAGGAAAATATTACAATATTTCTTACCACCCATTACCTCGATGAGGCAGAAATCAGCCACCGTATCGCTATTATGGATAAAGGGACTATTATCGCCCTCGATACGCCGGAGCGCTTAAAGAAGCAGGTTGGCGGAGACGTCATTGAACTCGGCACTGAGGATAATGACACTGTCGCCACGCAGCTGCAGTCAGCTATGCCGGAAGCCGAAATAAAACAGGAAGCAGGCATTCTGCGTATCCAGGTACCAAGCAGCGACCAGTTTATTTCTACTTTTCTGCAGCAGATCCCCGTTCCTATTACGAGCCTGAACATACGCCGGCCCACGCTTAACGACGTATTTTTGTCCTATACAGGACGAGATATTAAAGCCGGTCCCGCCTAAGAAAGGAGATCAAACATATGGAAGGTATTTTTGCCATCTGGCAGCGGGACCTAATGAAATTCGTCCGCGACCGGCCCCGTCTGCTCGGCTCTTTTGCGATGCCTATTTTATTTTTAATTATTTTTGGCGGCGGCTTCAGTGGAACGATGGAAAATTTAGTAATGAATCAAACCTCTGAGATCGAAGATTTTAATTATCTTACGTTCATCTTTCCGGGGATTGTCGCCATGACCCTTTTAATGACCTCAATTTTCTCTTCTTTATCAGTTATCCAGGATAAAGAATTCGGCTATATGAAAGAAATTCTCGTGTCCCCAGTCTCCCGGGTGAACATTGCCATCGGTAAAATGCTCGGGGCCTCTACGGTTGCGTTTATGCAGGGGGTGCTGATGTTTATTTTAATCCCCGTTCTGGGAGTAACCTACGAATGGAGCAACGTACTGGCTGTGCTGCCAATTATGTTTCTGCTTTCCTGCACGCTCGCTTCCCTTGGCCTGCTGATAGCAAGCCTGCTTCGCTCAACGCAGGGGTTCCAGCTGATTGTGCAGGTACTCGTGTTTCCAATGGTGTTTCTTTCCGGAGCGTTGTTTCCAGTAACGAATATGCCAGCCTGGATGGATATTCTTGTTAAAGTTAATCCTGTCACCTACGGCGTAGACGCTATGAAAAAAGTGATGACCGGCGCCGGGGACCTCCCGGTCGCCGCCCAGGATGCACTCGGATTAAACCTCCAGCTGTTCGGGCGTACCGTAACAGTTGCAGAAGAGCTGCTCTTTTTAATTATTTTTACTTCTATTCTGATCGCGCTTGCCACCATCAGCTTCCGCAGAGCCAATGCCTAAGCGGCGGCTTCACGTCTGTTCTATAAATTCCATCACCAGCCGCTCTACAATACCCGGCTGCTCATGAATTACCCAATGCGTCGCATCGGATACAAAAATCAGCTCTCCGGCGCGGCAGTATTCAAGGCTTGTCCGGGCAGAGGCCTTCGATAAAAAGGCGTCTCCCACACCCCAGATAATCCGTACTGGTGGAGTCACATGACTTGATTCCACAATATCCTTTGACCCTTTTCTCATCCCTCTGTACCAGTTGATCATGGTCGTGGCCGCATTCGGCTGCGACCATGCTTCTTTGTATTTTTCCAGATCTTCCCCGGTAAAAGCTCCGGGCCTGCTCGTTTTTACGAGTCCGTTGGCAAATTCCTCAAAGTCATTATAGGCAAGCAGCTTTTCCGGCAGTTTTGGAAGCTGGAAAAAAAGCATATACGAGCTTCTCAAAAGCTGCGTTGGATCTTTTTTCATGCTCGCCGGCATAGCAGGCAGGTGCGGAATATTGATAGCAATAAATTTTTCCACGTATTCCGGCCTTGAGGCTGCCGTGTACCATCCTACCGCTCCGCCCCAGTCGTGGCCGAAGATCACTGCTTTTTCCCGTCCCAGCGCTTTGATTAGCTCTGTCACGTCGTCGCGCAGCTCGTCCAGGACATAAGCTTCGATTTCAAGCGGCTTGCTGCTTTGATTGTATCCGCGCTGATCGGGCGCCGCCACCCGGTATCCACGTGCTGCAAGCGGCCCGATTAAATGTCTCCACTCGTACCAAAACTCCGGAAAGCCGTGCAGAAGTACAACAAGCGGCCCCTCCTCCGGACCAGCCAATGCCGTGTGTAAAGAAACGCCGTTTACGTTTATTGTCTCAAAGCTGATATTCTGCATACGTACTGCCCCCTGGTTGTTTTTTCTGAATAAAGCTTTTGATGAGCTGCGTGACGAGCTCCGGCTGTTCATGATGTACCCAGTGCGTCGCTTCTTCAATAAAAATCCCGTCTCCATCGCTGCAGTATTTCAGGCTCTCTTTAGCAGCAGCGGTGCCCAAAAACCAATCGTGCATGCCCCAGATCATACGCACGGGCACTTTGATAGCTTCTGTGCTCATCGCTTCTACCGGCCCATACGGGATTGCCCGAAACCAATTGAACATTGCCGTTACGCTCCCGGGCTGCGACCAGGCAAGCTGGTATCCGTCCAGAGCCCGTTCTGAAAACGCTCCGGGACAGCTTGTCACAGTCAGGTGAGCCTTCAGTGCAGCGTATTGGAACATGGCAGCCGCTTTGTCAGGGAGGGCGGGAAGCTGGAAGGCCGCCATGTAATACCCCTTGAGCAAGTCCATTGGGCGGGTGAGCATCGTCTTTGGCATAGCTGTTAAATGCGGCATATTAACAGGGATAAACAATGAAATGTATTCCGGACGGGTAAGTGCCATATACCAGCCTATTGCCCCGCCCCAGTCATGACCGGCTATTACAGCTTTTTCTCTTTTGAAGTGAAAAATGAGCCCGATGATATCGTCCCGGAGAGCGTCCATCGTGTAGGATGCTGTGCCGGAGGGCTTGGCGCTCAGGTGATAGCCCCGCTGATCAGGCGCCACGACAAAATAGCCCTCCTCCGCCAGTGCGAGCATCTGCTTTTCCCAGGCCCTCCAAAATTCCGGGAAGCCGTGCAGAAGGATAACCATTTCCCCGTCCTTTGGGCCCGCAGCAGCGACATGAAGACGGATGCCGTTCACATGTACATATTTAAATGATAGTTCTGCCATCAAAAACCTCCTTCACTCTATGAGTTTCTTTACCCGGAAACGCTTTGTTTCAATGGTGAAATTCTATATGCCGCTTAAACTACAAAAGCATCTGCCCACATGGACAGATGCCGTTGTTTTACATTTGTGCGGTTGGACGCACGACAATTTCATTAACCGATACTTCCGCCGGTTCTTCCATTGCGTACCGAATGGTGCGGGCAATGCTTTCTGAAGAGATCGCGTTTTTATACAGCTCATCTATGCGTTCTTTCACCTGATTATCCGATATCGTTTCGGTAAGCTCCGATTCCACAGCCCCAGGTGAAATAATGGTGGAGCGGATGTTGTTTTCCGGCGATTCCTCTTTGCGAAGCCCCTCCGAAATAGCGCGCACAGCGTATTTCGTGCCGCTGTAGACAGCACCGCCCGGAGATACCTGATGGCCAGCTACTGAGGAAACGTTAATAATATGTCCTTCTTTTCTTTCCCTCATGTAGGGCAGCACAGCACCAATACCATAAAGCACGCCTTTAATGTTCACATCGATCATCTGGTTCCAGTCTTCAAATTGCCGGTTCCGGAGCATCGAAAGCGGCATCAGTCCTGCATTATTTACTATAACGTCAATTTGGCCGTACGTTTCATTGGCAAACCGGGCAAGTTCGTCCATCTGCTCCTGGGAGGTGACGTCCACTACTTTATAGGCTGCAGTGCCGCCGTCCTGTTCAATGTCTTTCTGAAGTTGCTGCAGACGTTCCTCGCGGCGGGCAGCCAGCACTACTTTAGCCCCCTTGGCGGCTAATTCCTTAGCCGCTGCTTCACCGATACCGCTTGAAGCACCGGTCAGTATAACTACTTTTCCTTCAATCTCTGCCATGTTATTTCCTCCAATGCTGTTCTGAATTGATCACGTACTCTCTATACCCGCCGCACTATAATCATAACCTTTGCTGCTCATCAAAAAAGAGCCCCCGGACTCCGGGAGCTTTTTCAGTTCAATTATTCTGCATGCCAGCGGACTAATAACGCGGACTGCGCGAGACCACCGCCAAATCCGTAAATAAGCACGAGGTCGCCGTTTTTCAGCCGTCCGTCCTTCTGTGCTTCCCGGAGGGACAGCGGAATCGTAGCGGACGAGGTATTGCCGTAGTACTCCAGGCTCGTCAGCGTCTTTTCCACCGGAATACCGGTACGCTCGCAAATGGACTCGATCATTCTCATATTTGCGCTGTGCGGGGCAAACCAGTCGATCTCCTCAATCGTCACTCCCGCATCATTCAGAAGCTTATCGATGCCCTGAGGCACTGTTTTGACCGCCCATTTGTACACTTCCCGGCCGTTCTGGACGACATAGCCATCTGAGTCTATTTCCTCTCCGCCGATTTGGTTGGATAAATCGGTGCAGTATAAATACTCTCCTTTTTTACCATCCGAATCTGTCAAGGCGGCAAGAAAGGACGGAGTGCTTTCGTCTGCTTCCACAAGAGCCGCTCCGGCGCCGTCCCCGAACAAAATACATGTTGCCCGGTCCGTATAATCTGTGATTTTGGACAGCGTTTCAGCGCCGATTACCAGCACTTTACGGTGAAGACCGGAGCTGATCATCCCGTCTGCCACATGAAGCCCGTAGGAAAACCCAGCGCAGGCAGCATTTAAGTCAAAGGCACCTGCCCCGGAAACGCCCAAATCGGCCTGCACAAGAGAGGCGACACTCGGCGTTTTGTGGTCCGGCGTCAGCGTACATACAATAATCAGATCCACGTCGTCAAGCGTCTTCCCGCTTACCTGCTGGAGCTCCTCCGCTGCTTTCACGCAGATCGTGCTGGTGAATTCGTCCTCTGCCGTGATCCGGCGTTCCTTGATGCCGGTGCGGGACGTAATCCACTCATCGTTTGTTTCCACCATTTTTTCCAGATCATCATTCGTCAGTCGTTTTTCCGGAACAAAGGATCCTAATGCTGTAATTGAAGCTTTTGATTGTACCATCGGTATGTAACCCCCGTTTTATGTATAATTATCGCCTATGCGCTTTGATTTTCGTTGTATCTCATTCTTATTCATATTATCACAAAACAAAGGCTTATGCCTCCTTTGCTTTGTCCATCCCACTGGTTCTGAGCAAACAAAAACCCTCCCTGGCCCAGGAAGGATTTTTGGATTATTTATTTGCTTCTGCCTGCTCATGTTTTTGAATCAGATCTGCTGTCAGCTGGCCGGACAGTGTCACCATCGGTACACCGCCGCCGGGATGCGTGGATCCTCCGGCAAAATACAGATTGTCATATATTCTGCTTTTCGCCGGCACTTTAAATCCGCCGTTCACTTTTTGATCAGAGGCTACGCCGTAAATGGAGCCTCCATTAGCGCCATAGAGTTCTTCAAGGCCTTCCGGAGTGAAGCGGTATTCAAACTCGATCGACTCCCGCAGGCCACCCAGTCCGTTCCGCTCTAATTTATTCAAAATTGTCTCCTGGTATTTGTCCCAGTCAAAGGATTTTTTCTGCCTGGCATCCATCGGAGGTACATGCGTCAGGACGAACAGATTGTCTTTTCCCTCCGGTGCCTGGGTTTCATCCGACCGGGCGGAGATACCAATATACACTGTCGGGTCATCCGCCGGAACCTTTTCTTCGAATACCTGCTTAAATTCAAGCTCAGGATCCTCTGAGAAAAAGAAATTGTGGTGGTGCAGACCGTCGAATTTTTTATTTACCCCGAGCAGCAGCACGACGCCGGAAACGGTGGGAATAAACGTTTTGCTTAGTTTTTTGGATTCTTTTTTTGCCTTCGTTTCCGGAGGAGCAATCGTATTGTAGGCAGGGATGGCTTCAAGGTTCGAAACGACAACATCCGCCTCATACCTGTTTCCGTCCTCCGTTTCCACACCAGTCACCCTGTCGTTTTCCACAAGCAGCTGGCTGACCGGGCTGTTCAGATGAATATCAACCCGGAGCTCCTGCATCAGGCGTTCCATGCCCTCGGCAATTTTGTACATGCCGCCCTTCACATAGTGGATGCCGAGCCCAAGCTGAACATAGACGAGCTGGTTTAAAATAGCTGGCGCTGCGTACGGATTGGATCCGACATACATAATGAAAAAGTTGAACATCTGCTCGAGATATTTATTGTCAAACTGTTTATGCGTCGCTTTGGCCACCGTATTCAACGGATCCATCTTCATTAAGTCGCCCAAAGTGTGGTGGCTTTTTAAATCCTTTAAGTCTTCAATGCTGTATTTATAAAAGCTTTTCATGCATAATTCATACATTTCTTCGGTATAGGATAAAAATTCCGTAATTTTACGGCTCGGCTGATCTGTTACTTTCGCTGCCTCTTCAATCATACCGGGCAGATCGCTCGTCACATTCAGCGATGTCCCGTCCTCGAAAAATGTCTTCCACTGCGGCTCGACCCGTTCTACCTGTATGTAGTCATCAAGGTAACGGTTCGCGCTGTGGAACAGCTGTTCAAGCACCCAGGGCATTGTCAGAATAGACGGCCCGGTATCAAAGGTGAATCCCTTCCCGCTGCGACGATTTAATTTACCGCCAAGATTTTCATTTTTCTCCAGTAATGTTACCTCATAGCCATCGGTCTGCAGCCGGATCGCTGCGGACATGCCTCCAAGGCCTCCGCCAATGACAATTGCTTTTTTCTTCAAATAGCACACCTCCGTGAATTAGTACAAAAATGGGATCAAACGGTTTCTTTGCCGGCACCATAAACGATACGTATCGCCGTGCGTCTGGCGCAGCATTTCTTCTTCAATGCGGATACGGTAAAGAAGTGCCGGCACCATGACTCCTGTACTTATGACTGCTGCTCCGGGGCTATTCATGAATAAGCAAAAGCCAAGTACAATAAAAAACAAAGCGGTATACAGCGGATGGCACAAACGACGGTACGGCCCGCTGCTTACCAGGCGGTCCCCGTTTCTGACAGAAACGTCTCTGCTGAACTGGTCCCGCAAATGGAGAATTCCCCAATACCGCAGGGCAATGCCGGCTCCGTAAAGACAAAGGCCGGCAGCCTGCAGCCAAACTGATGAGAGACTAAGAAAACCAGTCTCGCCAAATACTACTGCGGTCCCCACCGACAGAATGATGGCCGCAAGTATCCATCGGAACGAGCGGCGCTCAGTACGCTCCGGTTCCTTTGAAGGAGCCTTCCGTCTGAATAAAAAAAATTCGGCGATCCAGAAGAAGGTAACAACCACAAATATTGTATCAATCAACACCATGGTTTTACCTTCTCCCTTCACGCCTCGTTTCTTTTTACACTCGTTACCATTTCCCCCTTCTTGGCTGCTGCTAAACCAAATGCCCCTTCCTGTTTGTTCTTTACTTTACGCCTTCACCGTTTTTTTAGTTACCGGCTTTGCTTTCATCAAAAGATCCACAATATGCACCGTGTCAATTTCTTCTTCAAGACCTTCCCGCTGCACGCCCAGTTTCATCTGAAGCATGCAGCCTGGATTGGTCGTAACAATTCCTTCCGGACACTGCCGCTTAACGTCTTTCATTTTCACATCCAGAATATCCATCGCATCCTCGTGCTGCGTAATATTGTAGATCCCCGCTGAACCACAGCAGAAATCAGGCCGGTCGAGCTCTTGAAGCGTTACCCCCGGCACGGAGCGGATCAGCTGCAGCGGCGGTTCTTTTACCTTCTGAACATTTGTCATATGGCAGGAAGGCTGATACGTATAGGTTTCCTCGACCCTTTCGGTAAATTCCAGACCGTCAAGCTCCACCAGTACTTCCGTAATGTCTCTAACCTTATCGGAGAACGCTTTCGCCCGCTGCTCCCACTCCGGATCACCGGCAAACAGCTCTCCGTATTTATGCAGCTGGGCCCCGCACCCTCCGGCATTGTTTACGATATAGTCAACCGGCTTCTCCTCAAACGCCTGTATATTTTCCTTGGCAAGCTCTACGGCTTCAGGCTCTTTGCCTGCATGGGCATGCAGCGCTCCGCAGCAGGTCTGCGTCTTCGGCAGCTGCACCTCTGCTCCGGAAAGCCGGAGCAGTTCCATCGTTTTTTCGTTCTGTCTAAAAAATACACTGTCCATCACACATCCGGTGAAAAAAGCAACTACTGCTCTTGGGGGCCCGTCCGGATGCAGGCGATTTTTCCTCGCATGTCTCTCTTTCGGCGAAGGGACAGGAGGCAGAACCTGCTCGAATTTACCGAGATGAAGCGGCGCTGCAGACATTACATTCAGCCCCCGGGCTGCTTTTTGCAGACCGCTCATCTGATACAGCCACGTGGCATTTCCAAGCTGGTTCATCCATGCTGCAGAAGGGAAGAATGAGTGAAACAAAAAGTGCTCGGTTTTTTGCTGTACGAACGTTTTTTCTTCATATTCATCAATTACATGCTTTGCACTTTCAAACAGCTGTCCGTACTGTACATCTGTCGGGCAGACAGTCGTACATGCCATGCATCCCAGGCATTTGTCGATCGGCTGTTTTAAATCCTCCACTGACGCTTTCCCTTCTGCGACCATTTTAATTAAATTAATACGGCCGCGCGGGGAGTGGGTCTCCCGCTCCATCGTTTCATAGGTCGGGCACACAGGAAGACAGTAGCCGCACTGTACACAGTCAAAGGTCAAATCGTAGCGCAGCATGTCTTTGAGTGTATCAGCCATCACGCAGCACCAGCTTCTGCCCTTTTTCTGCGAAGATTTTCCCCGGATTCATAATGTTGTTAGGGTCCCAGGCGTCTTTGATCCGTTTAAGCATCGATACTCCCACCTCTCCCATTTCCTGTTCCATAAAGGGGGCTTTCATCGTGCCGATCCCGTGTTCTCCGGAAAGCGTGCCGCCGATCTCCAGGGCTGCTTCGAAAATTTCCGCGACCGCTTTTTCAGCGCGGATCATTTCTTCTTCATCCCGCTGGTCACACATAATATCCGGATGCAGATTGCCGTCCCCGATATGCCCGAATACGACGAGCTCCACCTGATACGCCTCCTTGATTTGCTTCAGCCGATCCATCATTTCCGGAATCCGGCTTCTCGGCACCGTAGCATCTTCAGAAATTTTCGTCGGTTTGATCGTCGCAATGGCCGGCGACACAAGTTTTCTTGCACTCCAAAGCTTCTGTGCTTCTTCGTCGCTTTCCGCTGTAATGATTGGGTCCGCCTGCAGCTCCTCGAGAATTTGTTTCACCTGTTCGGCTTCTAATTTAATTGTCTCCGGATGTCCATCGAGTTCGATCAAAAGCAGTGCTTCCGAGGAAGTGGGAAGGCCTGACGGGCGGTACCGCTCAACGGCTTCAATACAGGCCCGATCCATAAATTCCATTTTTGCCGGAAGCACTCCGGAAGTGAGCGTTTTGGAGATAGCTTTCCCGGCTGTCGCCATGTCTGTAAAGGCAGCCATCATCGTTTGTACGGCCGGAGGCTTGGGGACCAGCTTGAGCGTCGCTTTTGTAATTACGCCAAGCGTCCCTTCGGAGCCGACAAGCAGCTTCGTTAAATCGTAACCGGTTACATTTTTAATCGTTCGCCCGCCAGTATGCATGACGTCTCCCTCGGGGGTAACAATTTCAAGACCGATCACAAAATCCTTGGTTACGCCGTACTTCAGCCCTCTTGGCCCTCCGGAATTTTCGGCCAGATTCCCGCCAATCGTTGAGACGTGGGCACTGCTTGGGTCAGGCGGATACATTAAACCGTGATTTTCAGCGGCTGCATGAATATCAGCTGTCAGCACACTCGGCGTGACGACTGCGATTAAGTCATCAGCGAAAACGTTAATTTCCCGGGGCCATTGAGCCATGTCCAGCAGTATTCCTCCCTTAACCGGCAGCGGACCTCCGCTCAGACAGGTGCCCTGCCCTCTGGGCGTTACGGCCAAGCTGAACTGATTGGCGATTTTCATGATTGTCTGTACTTCTTCTGTCGTTTTGGGCTGTACGACCACTTCCGGCAGATGCTCGCCAAAAGAAGCATCAAAGCTGTAGCTGTATCGGTCGGCAAGCTCTGTAAACACTCGTTTATCACTTAAAAGAGCGCGCAGTTTTTCTTCCCATTCGTGCAATAAAAGCAGCTCCTTTCTCCCTTCTCTTTAACAACTTATCATTATCGTACTCCCCCGTCCGAATGAATGCAATATTCTGGCAAAAGAAGGCCGGAGCTGCCCGCAGACAGCCTCCAGCCTTCACAGCTTCCCGTTTAAAAACTGGGCTTCTCCCAGCCCGAAGCTCCAATCCGCTTCTGTGTTATCAGTGATTGACACCATTACGTCTTCCGGATCGATAGAACAGCGCTCCTGCAGGTTATTGGCAATTTTTTTATACAACTGTTTTTTCTGCTCTGCTGTACGTGTTTTACTGATCACTTGAATAACCACAATATTATTTGTCCGTTCAAAGCCGAGCCCGGTATCTTCGATATACATTTCGTACAGCTTATGCTGATTAATTATCTGATAGCGGTCCCGTTCCGGAACTTCAAAGCTTTCTACCACGGCATCATGTATGGCGTCTGCGAGCAGCTTTAATTCCTCCTCCGTGCGCCCCTCGATAACATCCATTCGTATTAACGGCATCGTACCCCTCCTTCAGGAAATTTCATTCTATTTTGGCTTCAGAAGCTTTGCCTGCGCTGCCAAAAATATTCATATGCTTTAAAACGTTTGCATTGGCTCACTTCACCTCGCTCTGATGCAGGTCAAAATGGTTTTGCCAGACTCTCTTCGAGATGCACGTATCGTTTCCCTGCACCGTTATCTTATTGAATGTCGATGCTCATTTTTTCATTTGTACAAATAATACCGCTTTCATAAAATCAAAAAAATATAGTTAAGCGCTTAACTAATTATAAACATATTCCACTGGCGTTTCAATACTTCCCTGCATATAAAAAGACTCCGAAGGAGATCTCCGGAGTCCAGGCATTATTCTCTTGCCGATTTGTTAATGTCGTCATCCATGTTTCCGGTAGATCCGATCGTTGGAAGATCGCTGTCGCTGTACTTGGAAGCATCGGTAGCGCTCTGATACTCTTTTGTTTTCGTATCATCATTGTCGTCAGAGCCTGAAACTTCGTCTTTAGCTTCTTTTACCTGGCTGCCGGCTTCTTTTAATTCCTCTCCGGCATCCCTGGCCGTGTCGCCTACACCTTTCAACTCTTCACCAGCTTCTTTCGCTGTCGATACCACTTCTTCTGAGTCGTCCTTCACTTTTTGCACCTGGGCGATCAGATCTTTGCCGTAATTATTGTATACCTCCTGAAGCTGGGTGCCGATTGTTTTTGCCAGCTCTGTAGCGTTCTGGATACGTTCCATGAAGTCATCCTTATTCACTGCATCGCTGTTTTTGGCATTTTCCTTGTACTGACTGGCCGTTTCTTTTGCTTCTGAAGATTTTTCCTTCACCGTGTCACGGGCTGAACGATTTAGAAATACTGCCCCGATCCCTGCAATAATTACAGAAGCTATAATAATTGGTAATTTGCTGTTTTGCTGCTCTGTCATATGTTTCTCCCCTTTATTCTCAGTATCCTTCGTAATAGAACCTATCTACCCCTTACCTTTATCTTTTCTTTAGTAAACGTGAATTTATACGAAAATGTACACTTATTCATACGCTCTGAGAAATGTTTAGCTTTTGGTTACAGGTGAAATATAAATGAGTGTGCTGAAATTACAAAGGAGTGACGTTTAAATGGCAATGAATCGTGTAACACTTGGAAAATCTGAAGTCACTGTAAACCCTCTTGGCCTCGGAACCAACGCAGTAGGTGGCCATAATATTTATCCCGACATGCTCGATGAAGAGCAGGGAAAGGCGTTGACCGCTACTGCCATCGATAACGGCGTGGATCTCCTGGATACAGCTTTTATTTACGGACCGCGCCGTTCAGAAGAACTCGTCGGTGAAGTAATAAAAGAAAAAAACGCCCGTGAAAAGGTTGTTATCGCTACGAAAGCAGCCCACAAATTTCTAGATAACGGGGACACTGTAATGGATAACTCTCCGGAATTTTTAAAGCAATCCGTAGATGACGCACTCCGCCGCCTTCAAACGGATTATATTGATTTGTTTTATATTCATTTTCCGGATGAAGACACACCGAAGGATGAAGCAGTCGGCGCTCTGCAGGAAATGAAGGAAGCCGGAAAAATCCGTTCCATCGGCGTATCAAATTTCACTCTGGACCAGCTGAAGGAAGCAAATAAGAACGGATATGTGGACGTAGTACAGTCCGAATATAATCTGTTGAACCGTGAAGTGGAAAAAGACATTCTTCCATACACTGCAGAAAATAACATCACCTTCGTTCCTTATTTTCCACTTGAATCCGGACTGTTGGCCGGAAAATATGATGAAAACACGACATTTAACGATCTCCGTGCCCAAAAGCCTAATTTCCAGGGAGAGACCTTCAAAGAAAATCTCCGTAAAGTTAATGAAGTGAAAAAAATCGCTGAGCAAAAAGGCGAGGAAACAGCCCATATCGTTCTCGCCTGGTATTTGCATCAGCCTTCGGTTGACGTTTTGATTCCGGGAGCCAAAAGCTCTGATCAAGTAGTTAATAACCTGAAAACCTCCGATGTGGAACTGACGAAAGAAGAAGTAGAACAAATCAGCAGCATTTTTTCCTAAAAACAGAAAAGAAGCTGGAGCCAACATGGCTTCAGCTTCTTTTTTATCAGGAAAGCTCTTCGAGAGTTGATTCTCCGGCAACTCCATCTGTCCTTAATCCTTCATACTTCTGGAAAGCTTTCACCGACGAGGTGGTGACTGAACCGTAAACCCCGTCTGTTTTCCCACTGTGAAACCCTTCCTGCTGGAGAGCTTCCTGAAGCTCCTCCACCTCTTCTCCCCGGTCTCCTGGATGCAGCGTTTCGCTCCCCAGAGAGGCATTGGCCTGTGCAGGTACGAATAATAATAAAGCAGCGAGCATGAACGCTGATATTCCTCTTTTCATTACAATCCCACGCTTTCTATCGTCTGATCCCATTTTATTGTAAGCAAGGGGAGCGGATAGAACAATGGCTATTACAGAGTTGTAAACAATACGTAACTCTCTGTTCATACGTGTAATTTTATAAACCTTCCCTGCCGGACTGAATAAGAGCACACCGTTTCTGCTGAACGGTGTGCTCTAAGTATAATTTAGAAGCTCCCGGCCCCGAGGTAGCGCGGTGCCCAGTATGAATTACTCATGCTGCTGATAGTGACGCCCGTCGAGGATCCTGCGTGAATGAATTGATTATTTCCAATATATATTCCATTGTGCGAGGCTCCCGCTCTGTACGTGGTGAAAAATACCATATCCCCCACCTCTGGGCTTGATACCTTTTTACTCACAGCGTACTGCTGGGCCACCGTACGCGGAAGACTCGTGCCATGCTGCCTGTATACATACTGGGTGAACCCACTGCAGTCGAACCCTCTTGTCGTCGTGCCTCCCCATACATACGGCACGCCTATAAACTGTTTCGCTGTACTTATCAGTCCCGATACACTGCCTGAAGAGCCTGAACTCACTTTGTCCGGAGAGGAGCTCGTGCCGCTTTTCAACGAAGAATCGCTTAATGCTTTCCATGTATTAGAACCAACGATGCCATCAGCGCTCAAACCAGCTGCCCTCTGCAGAGCCTTCACTGCCCCTGCTGTCTGCGGACCAAACTGGCCGTCCGCTGCGCCTGAAAGAAACCCTTTGCTTTTAAGCGTCTGCTGCATGCTTTTCACATTACTGCCCGTATCTCCCTGCCGGAGCGTTCCAGTTCCGGTTTCCGAAGAGGAAGTATCCGGCTTGGCAGTGCCTGAATCATTCGTACTGCCTGAGGATTTAAAGCTGCTTAACGCTTTGAACGTATTAGGGCCGGCTACACCGTCAACGCCGATCCCGGCTGCCTTTTGAAACGCAATGACTGAAGACTTCGTGACCGGGCCAAACTCTCCGTCGAGCGATCCAGTATGAAAACCTTTACTTTTCAGTTGTGCCTGTAGATCCCGGACATCGCTTCCTGAAGCACCTGCCTTTAATACACTTGAAGATGAACTGGAGGCACTGCCAGTATCTTTCGGGCTTTTTTCGGGCGAAACTTGTTTTTTGTTTAAACTCATTTTGGAAAATGTATTCGATCCGGCTATACCATCAGAGGTAATACCCACTGAACGCTGAAAGGCCTGCACAGACCCTGCGGTCGCCGGTCCGTATATCCCATCCACTGCCCCGTTGTGATAGCCATTTCCCTTTAACCAGTCCTGCAGTTCTTTAACCTCCGAACCCGTTGAGCCCTGACGTAGTGTTTGATCACCTAACGCAGCGTCTGCTGCAGTCGGAGCTGCAAAAACTACTGTTGCCGCAGCAACAATTGCTGCTGGATATGCATATTTTTTCATACATTTTCGCTATAAACTTTCGTACCGCTGCTCTGAATAAGCGCAATGCGAAAAGCCCGAGCGAATCCACCCCCTATTTGATCATGTGCTGCGATGCCTGACTCTACTGTTGTGTATAAAGCAGTATATAAGTGCCAGGGGGCATAGACAATATACTCAATACATTTGTATTAAAACTGTAACATTGGGATAAATAATCATAATATGGAAATTAAGAGTGTCTTTAGTATTAAAATACGTTAACTATCAAGGATTTTCGCGATTAATATGCTGTGTATCCTCATTTGAATCATTATTAAATGCCTATTAGTTAATTCCTATTTTGCTTTTTCTGATGTTAAATATTCTTCCACTGCTTTTACTACCTCTTCCGTAGAAGCCTCGCCTCCAAGATCCTTCGTAACCGTTCCCTCTTTGATGACATATTCTATAGCGTTCATTAATGTTTGCGCCGCCGTGCTTTCTCCAAGATGCTCAAGCATCATTTGAGCCGTCCACAGCTGGCCGATCGGATTTGCCAGTCCCTGCCCTTCAATATCCGGGGCAGAGCCATGCACCGGCTCAAACATGGATGGATATTTCCCGTTTATATTAATATTGGCAGCCGGAGCAATGCCAATGCTCCCCATCAAAGCGGCACCGATATCTGTCAAAATATCTCCGAACAAATTGCTGCCGACAACAACATCCATCGTCTCCGGCTTGGTAACAAAGGCTGCTGCCAGAGCATCAATGTGCTCTGCCCTGGTTTTTATTTCAGGATGACTTTCCTTCACTTCTTTAAACACTTCATCCCAAAATGGCATCGAAAACACAATCCCATTGGATTTCGTTGCAGAGGTCACGTGGCTGCCGCGATCTTTTGCCAGCTGAAAGGCATACTCCATGGCTGCTTTTACTGCCTTTTTGGAAAATACGTTGTTTTGAATTGCAATTTCGTCTTCTCCTCTGTACATTCGTCCCCCGACTTCGCTGTACTCACCCTCGCTGTTTTCTCTGACAACCATTAGATTGAACTGGTTCGGATTAGCAAGCGGAGAAGCAAGCCCTTCAAACTGGCGGGACGGCCGTACATTGATCTGCTGCTCAAAGCCACGGCGGATGTTAATTAAAAGCCCCCATAGAGAAATATGGTCCGGGACGAGATCCGGATGACCGACCGCTCCTAAAAATACGGCGTCAAAGCCTTCAAGCTGCTCCAGGCCATCCTCCGGCATCATTCTTCCATGCTCAATATAGTAATCGCAGCTCCAGGGAAATTCTGTGACACGAAGCTCAAAGTCTCCCTGCACTCTTTCAAGCGTTCTCAACACTCTCCATGCAGCCGGTACAACTTCTTTGCCTATTCCATCTCCTGCAATTGACGCAATCGTATATGTATTCATTTCTTCATCTCCTTTGTATTGTATGCACTTTCATTTTTCCATTTATTTATACGTTTGTCATCTTTTCTTTCTCTAAGATACTTAATGTTACTTTTTCACTTGCTCAGGCAGTTGTAAAAGTTTAGATTAAACAAATAATGATCGTAATTATCATTATAAAAAAATAATTGACAAAAATGAACATATAAAGCAGAATCTTAACTACATTGTGTTCATTTCAATCATAAGAGGTGTTAAAAATGAACATAGATGAAAGAAGAAACAAGATTGAAACCGTAGTGCAGGATCAGGGAAAAGTTGATATTGATTCTTTAGTTCAGAAATTAAAAGTTTCGCCAATGACTATTCGCAGAGATTTAATGTTTCTTGAGAAAAATGAAAGATTAATACGTACACACGGTGGAGCTGTAGCAGCAAAGGGGCTAACCAATGAAACTCCTTACATGAATAAAGAAAACCAACATGCTGCAGCCAAAAAATCTATATCCCTAGAGGCAGCTGATCTCGTGCCTGAAAACAGTACGATCATTCTAGACTCTGGAACAACAACATTAGAATTAGCAAGGCAATTGAATGACAGAAACGATATTACTGTTATCACGAATGATATATATATAGCAGCAGAATTAACCACCAGCTCTGTTAATGTCATCGTGAGCGGAGGAGAACTGCAGCCACACGTCGGCGCAATGTTTGGTTCCCACACCCAGGAGCTGTTACGTTCTGTCCATGTTGACCTTTTTTTCCTGGGGGCACATGCTGTAGATCCTGTTTACGGGGTAACTGCTCCTACGCTTGAAAAAGCTTATATTAAGAGGTTGATGAATCAGGTAGCTGAAAAAACCTGGTTAATAGCTGACGCCAGTAAATTCAATCAAAAAGTATTTGCCACCGCTTGTTCTTTACAAGATCTTCAGGGAATTGTTACGGACAGTTCTTTGGATACAAAGGCTGAAGCTGAATACCATGAAACCATTATTCGTGCTGATGTTTAGAAAGTAGGTCATGACAATGAGAATTGGAGTAATCGCAGATGATTTAACAGGAGCTAATGCTACTGGAGTAAGAATGAGCAAAGAGGGAATTCAGACTGCTACTGTTGTTCAGGGAACACTTTTCCCTTTCCAGGCAGAAAATGATGCTTTAGTTGTTGATACAGACAGCAGATATTCTTCTGGTGCACTAGCACAAAAACGTGTGCGTGATTCTATCAATGACTTAACCCAATGGGGGGCTGATTTGTTCTGTAAACGTATCGACAGCACAATGAGGGGCAATATTGGAGCTGAACTGGAGGCCCTCCTTGATCAACTTGGGGAGTCTGCACGTATCATAGTTGCCCCTTCCTTTCCTGATTCAGGACGTATCGTTATTGGCGGTTATTTGTTAGTGAATGATGTGCCACTGGAACAAACAGACGTAGCGCAGGATCCGGTATATCCTATTAACCAGTCTTGCGTTCCTCCACTCATTTCACAGCAGACCAAATATTCCGTAGCTTCTCTTTCACTCAGTGATGTTTTACAAGATCAAAAGCACATCGCCCGTAAAATGAGAGATCTGTGTAAAGATGCGCAAATCATTGTTTGTGATGCCACTACAAATGAACAAATTGAAAATATCGGAGAGGCCATGCAAGCGATTAAAGAATATCAGTTTGTGGCAGCAGATCCCGGGCCGCTGACTGCAGCTTATTCAAAAGCAGTTTTGCATAGCACTCGGCCTAATAAAAGAATTATTCTAACCATTGGAAGTGCTACTCAATTGACAGGACAACAGCTAAATTATGCCCTCGAAAAAACTGGAGCGGATCCAATATATGCTGATCCCATGAAGTTGGCCAGCTACTCTTCTACGTGGGAGGAGGAAATTGAACGAGTTACAAAACAAAGCGTTCGTTCAAACGACACCTTACTAATCGTGACCACTCATCACCCAGGACATGCTTTGATTGATTTGAAATCTAAAGCTTTGGAGGAAAACACTTCTGAAGATGCATTAGCTAAACGAATTACTGATGCTTTAGGGAAAATAACCAGGCAGATTATCGAAAATGCAGATAGTCCAATCAAAGGCTGTTTTTCAAGTGGCGGAGATGTAACCGCCTCATTGTGCGCTATTTCGAGAGCAGAAGCCATTGAATTAGAGGAAGAAGTATTACCACTCGCTGCTTTTGGAAGAATTAAGGGAGGTTATTTTGATTCTCTACCTTTAATTACAAAGGGAGGACTTGTGGGCGATAAAAAAGCAATATTTGAATGTATTCAGTATTTACGCGCAAAAATATAATTTTAAAAAGGAGAATGAAAATAATGAATAAACAACCGATCATAGCTGTTCCTATGGGAGACCCTGCAGGCATTGGCCCAGAAATCACCATTGGCGCTCTTACAAAACAAGAAGTATTTGAGGCCGGGAAGTCAATAGTTATAGGAGACGCAAAAATCCTAAAAAAAGCTGCTGAACAATTAAATATCACGGTTACTATTAACGCTGTTCCAAGTGTTGAAGAAGCTGTATTTACTTTCGGCACGATAGATGTGATTGATTTAAACAATGTAGACTTTTCAACTTTTGAACACGGAGTAGTACAAAAGCAATGTGGCCAAGCTTCCTTTGAATATATTCAGAAAGCCGTAGAACTTGCAAATACGGGAAAAGCAGATGTTATTGCTACTACACCTATTAACAAAGAATCTTTAAAAGCTGCTGAAGTACCATACATTGGCCACACAGAGATGCTGGCCGGGATGACTAATACTGATGACCCTTTAACAATGTTTGAAGTACGTAACATGAGAATTTTCTTCTTAACCCGGCATTTATCCTTAAAAGACGCTATTGGACAGATGACTAAAGAAAGAGTTAAAGACTATTTAATCCGCTGTGATGCCGCATTACAAAAGTTGGGCGTGGATAAAAGAAAATTTGCAGTCGCAGGATTAAATCCACACAGCGGTGAAAATGGATTGTTTGGTTACGAAGAAGTAGATGAAATTACTCCAGGAATTAAACTAGCTAACGAACAAGGGATTGAAGCAGTAGGTCCTGTACCAGCTGACTCTGTTTTCCATCAAGCTCTCCAAGGTAAATACGATGCTGTTTTATCTCTTTATCACGATCAAGGCCATATTGCAGCTAAAATGACTGACTTTGAACGGACTATCTCTATTACTAATGGACTTCCTTTCCTTAGAACCTCTGTAGATCATGGCACCGCTTTTGATATAGCAGGAAAAGGCATTGCTAGTTCTGTGAGTATGGAAGAGTGCATTAAGTTAGCTGCCAAATATGCTCCACATTTTGTGGAAGAACAGGAAGTTTAAAGAGAGTAATTTTAGAAGGGAGAGAGAATTATGGAAGCTGGCGGTCAGATGATTTTCGGTTTAATTTTAGGGGTTTTCGCATTAATATTATTAGTGCTTAAAACAAAAATACACCCCTTTGTTGCTCTCCTTATAGCTGCTTCCATCACCGGACTCGTCGGGGGCATGCCTGCCCCTGATGTAGTTACAGCGATTACCGAAGGCTTCGGAAGTACTTTAAGTACTATTGGTATCGTTATAGGTCTCGGGGTCATGATGGGACGTATCTTAGAAGTCTCAGGAGCCGCTGAACGTATGGCTTATACTTTAGTAAAAATGCTTGGTAAGAAAAAAGAAGACTGGGCTATGGCAGTAGCCGGATATATAGTTTCTATTCCTATCTTTGTTGATTCGGCCTTTGTTATTTTAGCTCCTTTAGTGAAAGCGCTATCTAGAAATACTGGCAAATCTGTTATTACTCTCGGTGTAGCGCTCGCTATAGGATTATCTGCTACCCACCATGCCGTACCTCCTACCCCAGGACCGTTGGGAGTTGCCGGAATTTTCGGCGTCGATATTGGTGTAATGATTTTATGGGGACTTATTTTCGGTATCCCGATTATCATTGTTGGTGTCTTTTACGCCCGTTGGCTAGGTGAAAGAATTCATCAGCTGCCAACTGAAGATGGTTTAGGCTTTTATCGCCCAGACAAAATTGAATCGTTAAATGATTTTTATCAGCTGCAGGAAGAGAAAGATCTCCCATCTCTCTTGCGCTCTACGGCTCCGATTTTTATACCTATTTTGCTTATTTTTATGAATACAAGTGTAAGCGCTACCGGAATCGAAGGTGGGGTTTTTGATTACTTAATTTTTATAGGTAACCCCGTTATTGCAGTGGCAATAGGTTTAATTATTGCTATATACGGCCTGTTTGGTAATGCTTCGCAAACTGAAACTATTGATCGTATGGAAGAAGGTATTAAATCTGCAGGCATCATTCTTCTTGTAACAGGTGCCGGCGGCGCCCTCGGGGAAGTTCTGCGCCAGGGCGGCGGTGGCGATTACATTGCTGAAGCTATCGCTGGTACTGGATTGCCATTAGTTTTACTCCCTTTTTTCATCGCTACAGTCGTACGTTTAATTCAAGGAAGCGGTACCGTTTCAATGATTACTGCCGCCTCTATTTCAGCTCCTATTATCGCCGGAGCCGATATCAATTTAGCATTAGCTGCACAAGCCGCTACTCTTGGAGCGTTAATTTTTTCCTATTTTAATGACAGTTTATTCTGGGTAGTAAACCGGATGCTTGGCATAACAGATGTCAAAGAACAATTACTGGTTTGGTCCGTGCCTACTACACTTGTCTGGTTCACTTCCTTCCTCATGCTTTTAGTGGCAAATGCCTTCTTTGGATAAAAATAAACTCATAAGCTCTCTGCGTGTGTTCCGGATATTATCCCGGCGCCGCAAAGCTGCTTGTGAGTTTTTTTGCAATAATCATTTAACTATTTTGGCTCAACACCAAAATATGTTCTTGATAAAAAGAAATGAAAAAACATCTGCCCCTCTGTTATGTTGAGAGTAC
>NZ_JBQOJA010000011.1:0-91280 GCF_054971385.1 Marinococcus tarijensis
TCGACTTGCATGTATTAGGCACGCCGCCAGCGTTCGTCCTGAGCCAGGATCAAACTCTCCGTAAAAAGTTTGATGCTGTGGCATCAGTGATGCCCTAAATGTGTTTCTTTTCTTTGGGGCTCTGGCTTGTCTTTCCTTTTCAAAGAACGATCTGCCTCTCAAAAAAGCAGCTTAAACAATTTAACATGGTGCATTTAAACTGTCAACACCTTTTAAAGTGACACATAAATTATAACCTTTGATCAATTAAATGTCAATGGAAATAATGGTGGGCCTGAGTGGACTTGAACCACCGACCTCACGCTTATCAGGCGTGCGCTCTGACCAACTGAGCTACAGGCCCATAGGCACAAAAAAATAACTTAAAGCAATTAATTTTTTTGTATAATGGAGCGGGTGATGGGAATCGAACCCACGACATCAGCTTGGAAGGCTGAGGTTTTACCACTAAACTACACCCGCAAATACATGGTCGGGAAGACAGGATTCGAACCTGCGACCCCTTGGTCCCAAACCAAGTGCTCTACCAAGCTGAGCTACTTCCCGCAGATGCTGCTGAAAAACATAAGTAAATGGTGCGCCCGAGAGGACTTGAACCCCTGGCCTTCTGATCCGTAGTCAGACGCTCTATCCAACTGAGCTACGGGCGCATATTATGGTGCGGTCGAGAGGACTTGAACCTCCACGGGATAAACTCCCACTAGGCCCTCAACCTAGCGCGTCTGCCGATTCCGCCACGACCGCGTACACCGATAAATATATAATGGTGCGGGTGAAGGGACTTGAACCCCCACGTCACAAGGACACTAGATCCTAAATCTAGCGCGTCTGCCGATTCCGCCACACCCGCGTGTTGTTGGCTGGGCCAGCTGGATTCGAACCAGCGCATCACGGGACCAAAACCCGATGCCTTACCGCTTGGCTATGGCCCAATATATTGGATAAAAATGGCGGGCCTGACGGGATTTGAACCCGCGATCTCCTGCGTGACAGGCAGGCATGTTAACCGCTACACCACAGGCCCTCAATTGTATAAAGAAAATGGTGGAGGATGACAGGATCGAACTGCCGACCCCCTGCTTGTAAGGCAGGTGCTCTCCCAGCTGAGCTAATCCTCCATGTTGGTGACCCGTACGGGATTCGAACCCGTGTTACCGCCGTGAAAGGGCGGTGTCTTAACCACTTGACCAACGGGCCATAGTAAATGGCGGAGAAGGAGGGATTTGAACCCTCGCGCCGTTTACACGACCTACTCCCTTAGCAGGGGAGTCCCTTCAGCCACTTGGGTACTTCTCCAATGGCTCCGCAGGCAGGATTCGAACCTGCGACCAATCGGTTAACAGCCGATTGCTCTACCACTGAGCTACTGCGGAATGTGAATAATTCTTTTTTGAGACAAAGAAAATTCTACAAGATCTATTATGTAATGTCAATACGCTTTTAAAAGGGAATTTACAGCTTTTTTTGCCGTTTTTTGCAGCGCCCTCTCTCAAGCGACTTTTATAATGTATCACATCGAAAAAACACTGGTCAAGGTTTTTCTATATTTTTTTCAATGTTCCTCTGCAGGCTGCACAGACATATTTTCGTGTGTCCAGCTGCCTCGTTCTTTTAAAAGAAATATGGCAGCCTTCACAGGCATACTGATAGCGTTTTTTCTGCTTTAACCGGTATTGTTCCAAAGAACTGCAGTGCATGGCGCCTCCTACCTGCTTCAGCAGCTCCTGAAATTCCCTGTCCTGATGTTTGTACCCTTTCCCTTCCAAATGTAAATGATAATGGCACAATTCATGTTTTACAATATCAATCACTTCCTGATGACCATAATTGTTCATCGACTTTGGGTTCACTTCGATGTTCCCTGTAGAAAGCACGTACCTTCCTCCGGTGGTCCGCAGCCTTTGATTAAACGAAACGCGGTGTTTAAACATCTTTTGAAATTTTTCCACCGATATCTGCTGCGTTAAAGCTGTTAATTCCTCGTCAGTCATTTTTTCCTCCCTAAAAAAACAGAAGGTACGCCCCCTTCTGTTTTTTTCATTCTCTATTTAGTTTACCATCGTCAATGCTACCCGTCCGCGTTTTTGATCAATATCTTCCACCCACACCGTAACTATCTCTCCTACCGAAACTACCTCCATCGGATGTTTAATAAAACGGTTGGCGAGCTTTGATATGTGCACGAGGCCGTCTTCTTTGACACCTACATCAATGAAGGCCCCAAAATCCACTACATTACGGACCGTTCCCTGAAGCTCCATGCCCTTTTCCAGGTCATCAAGTGTCATGATGCCTTTTTTCAGAAGAGGCTTCGAAAACGTATCGCGGGGATCACGGTTCGGTCTTTTTAAATCCTCGATAATATCCTGCAGTGTAGGAACGCCTACTTCGAGAGCTTCAGCAAGCTGACGCACATCATGGTTTTCAAGGACATCTTTCATTTCTTTTGTGCCGGCCTGTGCTGCCTCAAGCTCCAGATGACTGAGCAGGCGTTCTGCCGTCTGATAACTTTCCGGGTGAATGGCCGTGCGGTCGAATGGATTCGAGGACTCCGGCACCCGCAGAAAGCCAGCTGCCTGCTCATACGTTTTCGCTCCCAGTCTCGGTACCTTCTGCAGTTCTTTACGGCTCGTAAAGCCTTCAAGAGCTTCTCTTTGCTTTATAACATTATTTGCCACCGCTTTAGAAAGACCGGCCACATATTGAAGCAGACTGCTCGAGGCACTGTTCACATCTACGCCTACCTGGTTTACCGCTGTCTCCACGACGAATGTCAGCGACTCATTTAATCTCGTCTGCGAAACGTCATGCTGATACTGCCCCACCCCAATGGATTTAGGGTCTATTTTCACCAGCTCCGCCAGCGGATCCTGGAGCCTGCGTGCGATGGAAGCTGCGCTTCGTTCTTCAACCTGAAGATCGGGAAATTCTTCACGGGCAACCTCCGAAGCAGAATATACGCTCGCCCCGGCTTCGTTTACAATAATATACGAAACGTCTTCTTCCGCTTCTTCTACGACCCCGGCAATAAATTCCTCTGTTTCCCTCGAAGCCGTACCGTTACCTATAGCTATCACCTGTATATCGTACTTTTCAATTAAAGCAAATACCTCTTTCTTCGCTTCGGTTACTTTATTTCTAGGCGGAACCGGATAGATCACCCCTACCTCAAGCAGCCTTCCGTTGCCATCTACGACCGACAATTTACAGCCGGTGCGGTAGGCCGGGTCTACGCCAAGCACTGTTTTTCCCTTCATCGGCGGCTGAAGCAGGAGGTTTCGAAGATTTTCGGAGAAGACAGAAATCGCCTGTGTTTCCGCTTCTTCTGTTTTGACCTTTCGAAGTTCCCGCTCGACTGCCGGGCCAATCAACCGTTTATAGCTGTCCTGGATCGCTTCGTTCAGCTGCGTCACAGCGGGCGAACCGAAACGCTTCACCACTTTCTTTTCTATAGTCGAAAGAATTCTGTCTTCCGGTGCCTGGAGGGAAATTTTCAGCACCCCTTCACTTTCCCCGCGGTTCATGGCTAACACACGGTGCGACGGGGCCTTTGCCAGCGCTTCTTCATGATCGTAGTACATGCTGTAAATACCACGTTCATCCTTACTTTCATCTTTAGCCGCAGACTGAAGTCTGCCCTGCTTGTAGCTGAGCTCGCGGACACTGTGGCGGACACTGGCATCGTCGGCAATCTGTTCAGAGATAATATACCTCGCTCCTTCAAGTGCCGCTGCGGCGTCTATCACTCCGGCTTCTTCGTTCACATACGCCTGCGCCTGTTCCTCCGGCAAACCTTCCTTCGGCTGCGACATGAGCCATTCCGCTAACGGCTCAAGCCCTTTCTTTTTCGCCACCGTCGCCTTCGTTCTTCTTTTCTGCTTATAGGGACGATACAGATCTTCTACTTCCTGAAGCTGTACAGCTCCATTGATGGATTGCCTTAACTCCGGCGTTAATTTTTCCTGTTTATCAATCAGCCGAAGTACTTCCTCCTTGCGCTCGGCCAATTGATTTGCGTAATTCCAGGCCTGCTGAACGTCGCGGATCACCATTTCGTCCGAGGCGCCGGTCTGCTCTTTACGGTAACGGGCAATGAAAGGAACCGTATTGCCCTCTTCAATCATATGTATAATGTTTGTGACATGCTTTTCCCTTATCTGAAGATCGGAAGCTATTTGGGAAGCGACACCGCTTATCTCTTTTTCCATTTGTATTTCCTCCTGTCCAGCGTAACAATCCATTGAAATCTTTACTTATTATATTATAACGTACGTACGCCTATGTAAGGGGCAAATTCATCATAACATCAAAACGCCTGTCCTGTTTTCGCTTGTTATACACAAAAAACCCCTCCCATCACCGGCAGTGATGAAAGAGGTTTAACCTAATGCGCCAACCATTAAAGTAACATCATCATTTTCGTTTTCAGCTTTTTCAGCAAGTCTGTTTTTGTATTCCTCTACCGAACGCATATACGGCAGAGCGCGCTGGTCTTCAGGGGAAACAGTCATGCCGTCGGAGTGAAGAACAAACGAGATGCCCTTATCGAAAGGAACGTACTCGAGCCGGTATTGAAACTTCCTGCCTGAAAGATAGCCCTTTGTTGGAACCGGCCGAAAAATTTCTTCATTATCAGCACTGATATAGCAGGTGATATTACCGATGCTTCCATAGGTCAATTCCTGCTCCTGATAGCAGACTTTAATGACTGCAAGGACTACTCCCCGTTCAGAAACAAGCGCCCGGTTACAGCGCTCCAAAAGCATGGGAATAGATTCATGCTTATGGGCCCGGATGATATTCATGGCTATCTCTGCGGACTGCCTGGCACCTTCACCGCTCCCCAGACCATCCGTCACAGAGCAGAGAAAAAAGTCTTCTGTTTCGACTACGAGATAGCTGTCCCCACACACCCGGTTGCCCGGCTTCGTCTTTTGAAAGACCGCGGTATTCACTTGTGTATTCGAGGCGGAATCCGTCATTACAGGCACTCCGAAGGCTCCACTCTTATGGATTCACGAAGCTTCTGCAGAGCCCTTCGCTGCAGCCTTGAAACGTGCATCTGGGAAATACCCAGCTGCTCTCCCGTTTCTTTTTGGCTTAAGTTTTCAAAATACGTGCATCTCAGAATCTCTTTTTCTCTGTCCGTTAAAACCGCAAAAGCTTTTTGGAGCAGCAGCTGCTGATCTGTTTTTTCATATCCTTCTTCATTGGCACCAACAAGATCCAACAGCGTGACGGCACTGCCTTCCTGGTCTGCTTCTATGGATCGGTCCACAGATAAAGCCTGATAGCTTTTGCCCATTTCCATGGTTTCGAGCACTTCTTCCTCGCTTACCTCGAGGTACTCGGCAATCTCATCTACATACGGAGAACGCTGCAGACGGGTGGTCAGCTCTTCCACGGCTTTTTTAATTCTCGGGCCAAGTTCCTTAATTCGGCGGGGTACGTGTACGCTCCACGTTTTATCACGGATAAACCGTTTGATTTCCCCTACTATCGTTGGCACCGCGAACGATTCAAAACTCCTGTTAAAGGAGTCGTCAAAACGGCGCAGCGCTGCCAGAAGCCCAATCATACCTACTTGATAAAGGTCATCATCATGGTCCTGCCCCCGGGAAAATTTTCGCGATAAAGACTGCACAAGCGGTTCATAATGCTGTACAAGCTTAGTCTGAATTTCTTCAGTCGGATCCTCCTGGAACTGGCGGATCCATTCATAAACTTCCTCACTCGTGCCGTTATTTTTGTTCTTGCGCGTTTGTTTCGGTTGAGACTCCGTCGACATTATTTTCCACCTCGTCTCTTTGCAGAAACTTTGTCATAGAAATAGCCACTCCATTTTCGCCGCTGATTTCTACTTTATCCATCAATGTGTCTATGAGGAACAGTCCAAGTCCCCCCTCTTTCAGCTCCTCGATCGGTTTTTTGCTGTCTACGGGGCCGAGGTTTTGATCCAGTTCTTCAAGGACAAAGCTTTGACCTGTGTCTGCCACAATCATTTCCACCCGGTCTTCGAACACATTACATGACAGATGCATATTTCCGGTTTCTTCGTACGCGTGGTTAACTACATTTGTGCATGCTTCCGCTATCGCAATTTTAATGTCCTCAATGTCATCGTAAGAAAAACCGAGGCGGTTTGCGAGTCCCGAAACTGTCAGCCGGGCAATTCCAACATATTGAGGCTTGGCCGGAAGGGTCATTTCCAAATAATCTGACTGGCGTTCCATTATTTGGCCTCCTCTGTATTTTCATCATCAATAGTGATTACTTCATCAAGTCCAGTAATGGTAAACAAACGCTTCACACGTTCATTAAGCCCTGTCAGACGAAGCGTAGCGTCATGGTTTTCAGCTGACTTCAACGCGCCAATAAATATACCAAGGCCGGTGCTGTCAATATAGCTTACCTCTGTCAGGTCCACTACCACTTCTACGCCTTCTTCTTCTGTCAGCGGATTCAGGTTCGCTTTCAGTTCCGGAGCCGTATACGCATCCACTTCCCCGGCTACTTTCAAAATCTTCTTTTTATCCGATTTTTCTACCACTTCTGTCGATAAATTCATTTAGTAAACCTCCTCATAACCATGCTGCTATATATAAATCACGATTTTTTAAATGTGCATCCTTTTCATTTTTCCCAGATTACAATCTGGTTAAACATTTCTGCGCAGTATAATCAATGTAAAGTCGTCACGAAGCTGAAAGCCCTGGGCTCTTTCCAGTTCATAGAATACGTGATTCACAATTTCCTGGGCAGGCAGATGCTGATACGTACGGATGAGTCGCGTAATAGCTTCACGCTCAATAAAGCCGTCGTCGGTTCTGCATTCAGTAACGCCGTCTGATAAGAGCACAACAAAATCTCCCGGCTCCACCGTGAGTTGATATTCCTTATAGTTAGTGTTCCGCTTAATTCCAAGAACGATGCCTTTGGCATGAAGCTCTTCAAACGTATCCTCAGCTGCCTTATAGTAGAAACCAGGCTCATGGCCCGCCCCTGCATAGTTAAATTGATGGGAGCGTGAATCATACGAGCCGTACATCATCGTAATGAACATGTTCGAAGCAATATTCTGCTCCACCACCCGGTTTACATTTTCAAGTAAAGCCCCGGGCTGCAGACGCTGCTCCGGATAACTGTCCATTGTATACTTGATCATCGACATACATAAAGCGGCCGGTACCCCTTTACCGATAATATCAGCAATCGCAAGACCAACACAGTCGTGCTCGTCTTTAACGAAATGGTAATAATCACCGCTCATTTTCGAAGCGGGGACACTTAGAACTCCCACATCCAAACCATTTACGTGTGGAATTTCATCCGGAAGAAACGTCTGCTGCATATTCGCAGCCACGTTAATTTCTGCTTCGAGTTCCTTTGTTTTATCACGAAGGCTCTGGTGTTCCCGGTAAGCCAGTCCATATCCCATCATTACCTCGAGAAGAAGCTCAAATGATTCATGAGCTCCTTTCGGAAGATCCGGAAAGAACTCCTCGAGCACCTCTAAATGAAGGCTTACTACTTCTTCCGGGGAAATCTGTTCCTCAAGCACTCTTTTACTGAACTGCTGTGCATAATAAAGCCCCTGTTCGCTCTGCTCTTCTAAATACGCCCGTAAAATATTCGCGTATTGGTCATGTAACAATTCTTTCGACTCAGCCAACGTTTTTCCTCCTTAACGGAGCCATTTGATTGCCGTTATCGTTGTACCCTCTTCCATCACGGAGTCAACGTCAAAATCATCCATTAGTCTTCTCACTCCTGGAAGTCCGGCTCCTAAACCACCCGAAGTAGTAAAACCGTCTTCCATTACTTCTCTTATGTTCTTAATGCCTGGGCCGCGGTCCTTGGCCGTAATCTTTATACCCTTTTTTTTCTGGGTCCCACGGGTCTCTTCCACCGCTTCGATAACGATCTCCCCTTTTTCAGCGTACAGGTAGATGTTTCTTGCCAGCTCTGAAATGGCTGTCGTTATCCGTGCCTGATCCACACCGCCAAACCCTATTTCCTTAGCTAAGTTTCGTCCGGCCTGTCTGGCTGATACGATTCCCCATTCGGTCTGCACTTCAACACTGGATTGGATACTCATGCTTACCCCTCCAATTCCTGTTGAAGTTTCTCAAGTCCCTGCTCAAGATCTAGTGCCGTTGGTACTTCTTCAAGCATAATGCCCATATCTATCAGAGTGATCGCCACTGCCGGCTGAATCCCCGTCAGAACAACTTTCGCTCCCATTAAATTGGACATTTCCACGACGTCGCCCAGCACTTTGGCGATAAATGAATCAATCATATCCACGGAGGTTAAATCAATCACTACGCCTGTAGAGCCTTCTTCGTGAATCTTGCTCAGCAGGTCTTCCTGAAACTGAAGAGCTGTTTGATCATCTAGATCTACTTGCACTGAAATTAATAAATAATGACTTAGTTTTAAGATTGGAATCCGCATCGACTTATGCCCTCCATTCTGCTCCATTCTCTATCTGAACCATTTTGCGCTGCGTCAGCTCAAGCGCTGCTTCAATGCCCTTGCGCAGGCTGCTCTTCGTTGGGAAGGTACTCAGATCAATACCCAGATTTACAATTGTCTGGGCAATTTCCGGACGGATACCGACCAGAATGCACTCCGCCCCTACCAGCCTCACCGCTTTAGAGGCCTGAATAATATGGTTTGCCACCATCGTATCCACTACCGGCACACCGGTTATATCAATTAAAACTACCTGGGAACGATGCTGTATAATCCCGTCGAGCAAATTCTCCATAATAAGCTTTGCCCGCTCGGTGTCAATCGCTCCAATTAATGGCATGACACTGACTTTTTCAAAGACAGGAATAAGAGGAGCAGAAAGTTCATTTAGAGCCATCTGCTGAAGTTCGAGTGTCTTTACCCACGAATCGGAATAATCATCAACCAGCTGGTTCACGATCGCATCCACCCATTCTTCCACTTCTACAATCAGGCGCACGCTGCCTTCGTCTGCGTTATTAATATATGGCACAATGTAGGCAGTAACGATGCGCCGAAACACCTGCATTCCCTGCGTAAAATAGCTCAGCGGCCAGTCGGTCTGGATAAGCCGTTCAGCAAAATGCTTGATTTTATCTTTGGCTTCCGACCGCTCTAAATGGACTGAGCTGTACAGCACATCAATAAATTCTTCGTTGTTTGTGAATACTAAATCATCAGGAAGGGAGTTTTTAAAATATTCTTCCTGAACCCGGGCCATCTCTTCTTTCCATTTGGAAACGAGCTGTTCCTGATGGTCATTGATGACCTGCACTACAGATGAATGCATCGTGAATTCCTCCATCTAGTCTGTCCATTTCCGTTTTATGGGCGGGGGATAATTTTCATATGTTAATGCCCGGACTGGTGCATACTTTGTATTGTTTTGTACTGTATAGTTTGTTAACGGCACACCTGTACACTATCATACTCTATTTAGTATTATTCCATGTATAATACTTTAGCGCAAACAATTATGGCTGCAATCATATATATTCCTGAATAAAATTTATTACAATAAAAAAGCTGCTTGCCTTTCATAGACAGGCAAGCAGCTTTTTTATTCATCTTTGTTTCTTTAAAAGAAGAAATATAATTTCGAGTGTTTCAGATTCCGCTAAGCAATCGGCGATTCAAAGAGTGATCCACTTCTGTTTCTGCCTCAAATGACTCAGCAGCAATATTTAAATTGATACTGCTCATTTCTTCATACCCTTGCTTCATCGCTTCTTGAAACTCCAGACGTTGGCGTTCTTTTAAATACATCTCCGTGGCTTGATGAATAAATTCATTACGGTTTGAGCTCTGCTGCCCCTCTTCAATCATTCCATCAAGTTCGTCAAGAAGATAGTCAGGCAGGCTGACCTTAATCTGCTTAGTGCTTTTCTGATGCACTCCACACACCTCCAGGTTGACCCTTTTAGATTACCATCTCTTAATCATTACTTAATTCATCATAGCATTTCTATATGCTGTTTGCAAAGCGCGTTTTTCATAAAATCAGGGTTCAAACCTGTTTTCAGGAGTATATACCCGGGGGACACGTTTACTGATGGTACAGGGAACTTCATATGTAATCGTTCCAAGGCGGCCGGCGACTTCCGTGACGCTGATCGTTTCCTCTTTCTGGCTGCCAATCAGTGTCACTTCCGTGTCCACCGGAAATTCATGCGGCAGCCGAACCATCATCTGATCCATACAGATGCGTCCTACAATAGGTACGCGAAAGCCGCCAGCCAGTACCTCCCCCTGATTTTCAGCGTGCGCTCTCAGCCAGCCATCTGCATAACCGATAGGTACAGTACCTATCCATTCATTTCCCGTGGAGGTATAAGTTGCTCCGTAGCTGATACTTGTGCCCGGCGGCACTTCTTTCACCTGAGTCAGGCGGCTGTGAAGCGTGAATGCTTCCTTCAGTTCAAATGGAAGATGACCGGTAATATCAGCTGCAGGTGTCAGTCCATACATCGAAATGCCGAAGCGGACCATATTAAAGCAGCGCTCCGGAAAACGCATAGCTGCTGCGCTGTTACCACAGTGAATCAGCCGGGGAGCGCTCCCCATCTGCCGTACCAGAGCAACCACCCGGGAAAAACGGGCATACTGCTGTTCAAAATAAGCAGTCTCCAGTTCATCAGCGGTAGCGAAATGCGTATACATACCTTCCATTTCTATGGAGGGAAGCCGGTTTACCGTGACCAGAAAGGAAGTAATTTCTTCGTCATTTATCAATCCCAGACGGCCCATGCCGGTGTCTACTTTCATATGGATGAAAAGTGATTCTCCGGCTGTATACTGGGAAGCTTCTGTTAGCCATTCTTCCTGAAAGACCGTGAGCCGGATATCGTGGCGGGCAGCCACCAGGGCGTCCTGCGGCCGTGTTCTGCCAAGCACAAGAATGGGCAGTTCTATTCCGGCTTCCCGCAGCTCGAGCGCTTCTTCAAGCATCGCCACCCCAAAATAGGAGGCCCCCGCCTCCGCTGCTGCCACAGCAGTTGCCGCTGCCCCGTGCCCGTAGCCGTCCGCTTTCACTACGGCCATTACGTCCACGTTTTCTGCATGAAGCTTCCGCACTTCACGGATGTTGTATTTAATATTTTCTGTATTGATCTCCACCCACGTATCCCGGTAGGATTCGCTGGAAAACGCCATGATGACTCCTCTTTTCTATCGTTTCTTTTGTGACTGAATGAAAGTCAGGGCTTTCGGCAGATAATCGATCAAATTGGATGCAGTAAACGAATAATCCGATATCCCTTCATTTATCGCAATTTCTGCAGCCAGGCCGTGTGTGTAGACTGCATTACAAACTCCCTCTTCCACTGTTGGACCCTGAAGCACCATGGCAAGCACAATGCCGGTCAGCGCATCCCCGGATCCTCCCTTGGCAAGGGCACTGCTGCCGCTGGTACTCACATACTGCGCGCCTTCAGGGGTTGTAATAATCGTATTTGGCCCCTTCAGCACAAGATAGCAGCCGAATTTACGCGCATATTCGCGTGAAACCGTAAACCGCTCTGCATTGACCTCCTTTGGCGAAAGACCTGTGAGGCGGCCCATTTCACCTGGGTGCGGGGTCAAAATCAGCGGGTATTCTCTGTTTGTCATTTCCGCCTCCAGCTCCGGCAGAAAATACAGTCCGTCTGCATCGAGCACGAGCGGCGTTTGTGTCTCTGTCAGGAGCCGCTTCGTTAATACTCTCGTGCTTTCTGTCCGGCCAAGTCCGGAGCCGGCTGCAACTCCGTCCATCCCGTCCCACGGAAACGGCGTTTCCTGTAAATCGGCAACCTGACCGTCCTCCGTTTCAGGCAGCAAAAAGTAGGTTGCTTCAAGCACATGAGAGGCGACGGCGTTCAATGCAGACTCCGGTACGCTTGTGGTTAGAAGGCCAATGCCGGCATGCAGGCAGGCGTTCGAAGCGATGGCCGGGGCGCCGGGCATATTATAGGCCCCCGCTATCAGCAGCCCTTTGCCGTTGTCGCCCTTGTGCGACTCCTGGGTCCGCTCCGGCAGACTTTTGGCTGCGTCGGCTAATTCCCACGTCTGTCTTTTCTGATCCAATGCCTTCCAGGAAGCTTGCGGTACGCCGATCGGTACAATTCGAATTTTACCGTAATAGTGCCTCGCCGGATACAGGTACGTGCTCAATGTAGGAGCTTCAAGAATTACTGTAGTGTCTGCATTCACCGCCATACCCGGAAGTTCTTCCTCATTCGCCGGTACCCCCGTGGGGATATCTACAGCTACAACCGGTGCTGTTATGCTGTTAAGCCACTTTCCTGCAGAATAAAAAGGCTCCCTCAGCTCTCCGTGAATCCCGGTACCGAGCATGGCATCAATATAAATAATCCCTTTCTCCGGCGATTCTGGTTCAGGAACGCCGGTACCTGCTTTCAGCGGAAGATCACAGGCAAGGTACAGGTCTTTATGATACAGCGCTCCCCCGGAAAGGGCATCCTCTTCCGCCAGCAGATATACAAAAATATCCCACCCAAGAGAGGAGAGTGTCCTGCCGATAACGAAACCATCGCCCCCGTTGTTTCCCTTCCCTGCAAAGATAACAGCTTTACGCTCTTCAGGATACATATCATGTATGGCTTCCGCCGCTGCCCGTCCTGCATTTTCCATTAGCAGTTCTTCCTTCATTCCAAGTGTTTCGATCGTGTATTGATCGAGCTGCTGCATTTCTTTACTTGTTACGATCTGCATCCTATTCGCCGCCCCTTTCTTCTATAATAACCTGAGCCACCGCACTGTCCCGCGAGTGACTGATGGAAACATGGATAGTATAAGCCTCGTAGCCCGTGCAGCGGAGCAACGGCTCCCCCCGCTCTCCATTACTCACTGTAATATCGTGAAAGCCCGTCTGCGAAGAGATGCCGGTGCCTGCTGCCTTTACAAACGCTTCCTTGGCAGCAAACCTTCCTGCTGTGAATTCTATCAGCCGTTTGCCGGAAAAATGCCCGCAGGCCCGTAATTCATCTTCATTTAAAATTCGCGGCAAAAATTTTTTCTGCTCCAAAGAACGTTCAATCCGCTCTAATTCAATGATATCAATGCCTATTCCTTTAATCATTACTTTCTCCCTTCCCGCAGCGCTTTTCGTGTATTCCTCTATTTATTCATGCTACACTGACCGTACATACTTATACACTTTAGTATACCCGTCACCAGAAAGGGGACTAACCCACTTGTTTATCCGCCACGAAACTTTTTCTACATTTATAAGACGATACCCCGTAATTTCAATTATATTAGCGGTCCACCTGCTATTGTTTTTCTGGGTAAATCTTTCGGAATTAACGAACGGCCTGATTCCGTTCGGGGAAGTTATTTATTATTTGATGGTTGGCAACAACTTCGCTATTCAGAGCGGAGACTACTGGCGCCTTCTTACTCCAGTGTTTTTACATACGTCTTTTGGGCACGTGCTTTTTAACTCCTTTGCGCTGCTGCTGTTCGGACCGCCGCTTGAATTCATGCTCGGCCGGCTCAAATTTTTGGTTTTCTATTTGACAGCCGGAGTTATTGGAAATATCGCCACACTATTTTTCGGTTCGCTCTATTTGTCACATTTGGGTGCTTCTGGCGCCATTTACGGCCTTTTTGGCGCTTATGTATTTATTATGATGAACCGCCGGCACCTTATTGACCCTTCAAGTGCCCAGATAGTTGTCGTTCTTCTTGTGATAGGCATGGTGTTCACCCTTTTGAATTCCAGCGTAAACATATGGGCACACTTATTTGGATTCGTTGCCGGGTTCGGGCTGATTCCTATGTTTTTAAAAAACGCCGTCCCCTTTTATTTCTCCCAGGGATTCGGGCCTTCTTCCGACATTCGCAGGCCGCGCCGGAAAGTACGTGCGGTGACTGCCCAGAAAGTAGGAAGACGAATCGCCCTAATTGCCGCCTACGTCATTGTCGGCGCCGTGCTTCTCCGGGTGATCCAGCTCGTCATCGCCGCGCTAATGTAATAAGAAAAGCGCAAGAAGCTGTTTAGTGGCGCGGGATCTGGAAGCTCTTTTGCCAAGTGGCTCTTTCACTTGGGAAGAAGAGCTGAAGAGACCTGCCGCCACTGGCTTCTGGAGCTGGACAAAAAGAAAAGCGGAGCCCCGCGGCATAGGAGCCTTATCCGGCTGGCCTGTTCCCTGGCTGGACTTGGCCCGAGCCAAGGAAGCCAGGGCAGCCAACGGAATAAGCGACTGCGGGGCGTAGCTGGACAGCGAAAAGCGGAAGAAGCCGAATAGTGACGCGGCAAAAACACGCATCCATCTCTATATAATAACCGCTACCATGGATAGAAAAGAGGCCCTTCCCGCAGAAGTGGCCTCTTTTTCGTTTATCTGCTTTTTACGAGCAGATTGACAGCTTCCTGGACAGATTCACTGGTATCTTCCCCACGCTCCATCTGTTCACGCATGCATTGTTCCAGGTTTTCACTGACAATTACACCGATCGCACGGTCCATCGCAGAACGTGCAGCTGACATCTGCCCTACAGTATCCCGGCAGTCCTGTCCTTCTTCCATCATTCGAAGAACACCCCGCACCTGCCCTTCGACACGGCGGAGTCTATTTTTAATATTAGCATCATATTCCATGAGTTAAGCGGCCTCCAATGTATTTAAAATGTACATTGTCATTATACATGAAATAATTGGTAATTTCCTACACCCTCTAATAAATTTTCAATCAGCCCGCTCGCCACTCAATCGTATTGGGAGCTGCAGGAACTTCCCATCTTTGATTGAGCGGCACTTCTCCAAGTGAGTCACTGTTCTCAGAAATAAACTGTATTGACTCATATCCAAAATCAGCTGCTGCCAGCCCCACCGCATCAATCATCGCCTGCTGAACCTCCACAGATGTGTCTTCGAGAGAGCCAGCCAGGCTGATAGTTACTGACTCACCTTCACCTTCTACATCCCCTACAGTAAGAGACCCGGGGATCGGGGCTCTCACTTCAGCAGTTTCAGGTCCTTCGTTCATTTTCACCAGCGTTTCCTCTAAAGAAAGCAGAGTCCCGTTTTCATTCGTAGTAGAAATCCCCGCTCCTTCACCAGTCACTAAATAAGAGGCGTCATCTACATCATATAAATAATAGCCGCGATTCTCTTCAATATCCTGAACATCTGTTTCTTCTTCATTTCCGCTGCTTTCATCAGCTGTATTTGATACTTCTATACCTTCTTTTCCTAAATAACGGGCAAGTTCTTCAATGCCGCGCTCGACCCGGCCGGCTTCCACATCCGTGATTTCGGAGGATACTGCTGCTTCGATACTGCCATTCTCTGTATTTTCCCAGGATACCTTTTCAGTCATAGCAGGGCCGAGCCCAAATTCATTTCCGTCTACTTCTTCAGTAATAAAATTCAAAAGATCCTTCAGGCCCGTTTCTGCCACAAATGTTAAAGGGACAATAACCGAGCCCTCTACACTTTCAAAAGGGATCGTCACAGCATTCACACCGCCACTTCCCTCTTCTTTAGTAAGCGCAGCTACATATCCATCCGGAATTTCTCCGCTCTCTTCCGTATCTTCCTGAATTGTCGGCGGTCCTTCTTCTTCAGTGCCGCTATCTGCCGGTTCAGACTCTTCAGGTGCTGCGTTGTCTGTCTCGTTTTCAGCTGTATTTTCCGTTTCCTGCTGTTCGGCTGACTCTGAATCTCCGGCCTCATTCTCATCTTCAGCGTTCTCTTCCTGAGAAGGGGAAGCCGTCTGATTCGAAGTCCACCATATTCCCGGAACGATAAGTATCGCAAGTAGGAGAACTGCCGCCGAGGTAAAAACAGGAACCGGCCAGCGCCGGTGCGTACGGTGTCTTTTCTTTGAGTCCAGCCGCTCCTGAATATTATGATAGATTTCATTTTTGGATCGTTTATCCTGCACCCGGGGCATTTGCTTTAATGAATGCTCAATCCGTTCCCTGGAACGATTATGCTTCTTCAATCTCCCGCCCTCCTTTCTTCTAAATTTTCCCTGCTTTCCATTAATTCCTGTATTTTCTTTACGGCCCGGTGCTGTGTCGTTTTTACCTTACTCTCCGACCACCCGAGCACTTCGGCTGCTTCTTTGATCGAGAGCGATTCCACATAACGAAGCAAAAGCACCTGTCGCTGGTCCGGAGAGCAAGCTTTCATGCATTCATAAATTTCACGCACATCGTCTTTCGCAGTGAGAATCTCGTCTGGAAGAGGCGCCGGGTCCCGCATTTCCTCTTTTGATAAAGGGCCCAGCACTCCCAGCCATTTCCGCTTCTTTCTATTCTGCTTGCGGATCCAGTCTATTCCGACATGTCTGGCAATAGAATAGAGCCAGGTTTTTTCACTGCTTTTTCCTTCAAATGTTTCAAAGGAATGCAGCACTTTAATGTAAACTTCCTGGACCAGCTCCTCGGCTGTTTCACGATCTCGGACCATATAAAATAAATATTGGAAAAGGGAGTGATGATATTGTTCATATAGCCTTTCAAACTCATCATGCATGATGAACACTTCCTTAATGTAGACGTTCCCTGTCTTTATTAGTTACACCAGTAAATTTATTAATAGAAAGCGGAAAAAGAAATTACGTTTCCATCCATTTTCTGTTTATGTATATTCAAAGTTTAATTCTTTTGCTGATGCCTCATAAGATATTAGCAAAATACTTCGCACTATTATAGCATTTCCGCAGCCTTTTCCGAAAAACCCCCCACCGCTTTCACACTCTGACTTAACATTAGTAAAGTCCTGTTTATGTTCATTTGGAGGATTTGAACCTTTCTTTATTTTGAAACATGGTATAATTATGTAACAACATTGTATTATTTGTAAACTAAATTTAATATTTGACCTGGGGGGGGATTCCATGAAAAGATTCTCATTTTTAGCAGTTGCTGCCACAGCACTTATTACTCTCAGCGCCTGCGGCACCGAAAATAGCGAAAACACAGAAAACAGTGAAAAAGCAAATGAAACAGCCTCTGTTGAAGCCAACGGAGAAGAGAAGGAAGATAATGACAGTGCAAAGAATGAGGAGCAGGAAGATAAAGATACGGCTTCCGAAGCTGATGAGGCGGCACAAACCGACGCTTCCGCTGAAGACAGCTCCTCTAAAGAAGAAACTGCTGCAGAGAATGAAGAGGAGAGCCCGGACTCCGCAGACACTGCCAGCGAAGATGCTTCATCGGAAGATACTTTATCGGAGGATGAGGCGGTAGAAGAAGGTGCTTCTGAAGAAACAGCCAGCAGCGAAGAAGAAGCAGTTCCCGAAGAGTCTCCCGAGACTGCTGAAACTACAGATACAGAAGCTGACAGCACCTCAGCTTCCGAAGAAGAAGCTGTAACAGAAGAAGTGACTGTTTACTACCTCGACAGCGATTTGATGGATACAATTTCTGAAACCCGCAGCCTCGAAGCAGCGTCTGAAAATGACCTGCCGTTTGAAGCTGTGCAGGCATGGCTGGATGGCCCTGAAACAGAAGATGCCGTAAGCCCGCTTCCAGTGGACACCGAGGTACAGTTTGTCGAATTTAAAGACAACACTGCCTTTGTTTCCTTTGAACCTTCTGTCCTTGAAGCCACTACAGTGGGAAGCACTCTTGAGCTCGCATTTGTAGAACAGCTGGCAGTGTTAATGGACCAGTTTGGCTACGGTCAGACTCAGATTCTTATTGACGGCGAAGTTGTCACAGACTTTTACGGACACCGGGAAATCGACAAGCCTATCGAAGCGACGGATCCTTCGGAGCTTTATGGCAGTAACTAACGCCAGGCATATATAAAAAAAAGCGCCCGCACACACGGACGCTTTTTTGCTTTCCATTAGTTGCTCAGCTTCTCTGCCACTTTTGCCACGCGGGCGCCTAAACGGCCGCCCATTGTCAATTCGCCTTCGCTTGGCATCCGGGTGCCGTCCGGACCAGCAAGCGTAGAAGCACCGTATGGCGTTCCGCCGACAAAGTCACGTTCAGTCATTTCCGGATTCTCTCCATAAGGAAGACCAACGAAGATGAATCCAAAATGAAGAAGCGGTACAACCGACGTGATAATTGTTGTTTCCTGACCGCCGTGAGCTGTGTTTGTGCTCGTAAAGATTCCTGCTACCTTGCCTTCAAGTGAGCCGTTTGCCCACAGGCCACCAGCAGCATCCATAAACTGCTTCACCTGAGCCGGCATATTGCCAAAGCGTGTTGGGATACCCCAAACGACGCCGTCAGCCCATACAAGATCGTCTGTTGTAGCTTCAGGAATATCCGCCTGTTTGTTTTGCGCTTCTACATACGCTTCCTGCGTAGACATACCTTCCTTAGCCATCTGCGATTCGGGAATTCTTACGACCCGTACTTCTGCACCTGTTTCTTCCGCGCCTTTCGCTACTGCCTTTGCCATTTCGTGTATATGTCCATAAGAACTGTAAAACGGTACCAATACTTTACTCATTGAAAAACACTCCTATTACTTATATTTATAAAGTTACTTACTTTTCGAAAGTACATGAAAATATTTGTACTGTCAACTCACCCTTCAAGCTATACCCCAGCCCCTCCTCTACGAAACAATGATTTTGTGGTACTATGTTCATAAAGAGGTGAACTATTATGCAGAAGACTTCCATCTGCCCAAGATATGAATTTGCAGCAGAGCTGCTCGGCAAAAAATGGACGGGCCTGTTAATCCTTGTGCTTCTTCAGGGACCACTCCGCTTCAAAGATATAAAAAGAGAGATTCCGGATATGAGCGACCGGCTGATTACAGAACGGCTAAAAGAGCTTGAAGAAAAAGGGATTGTCGAACGCAGCGTATTTCCGGAAAGGCCCGTGCGCGTCCAATACCAGCTGACGAGTAAGGGCAGAGATCTCGAACCGGTCATTAATGCCATCCAGGACTGGGCTGAAGCCTGGATTTAATAACAAGCAGGTACTTTCCATGCAGGAAAAGCCTGCTTTTTTTATGATTTAAACACAAAAAAAGCGCCTGCCCTCAAGCAGCCGCTTTTCCCTTATTCTTTATTTTTCCAAAAACATCTGCGTCCAGTACTGTCCGTATTCGCCGCCTTCTTCATAGCCAATGGCGATATGCGTGAAGTCCGGGTTTAAGATGTTATCACGGTGCCCTGGGGAGTCCATCCATGCATCTACAACGTCCTGCGGCGTATCCTGTCCGGCTGCAATATTTTCACCGGCGCCGTCATAGCTCACGCCAAACTCCTGCATCATTTCAAAAGGACTGCCATATGTCGGGCTCTCATGGGCAAAATAGTCATTTTCAATCATGTCCTGGGACTTCGCATCTGCTACGCTTTGCAGGGAGCTGTCCGCTTCCACCGGCTCAAGTCCATTTTCAGCCCGTACTTCGTTCGTCAGGCGGACCACTTCCTGTTCAAATTCAGACTCACTCTGGGAGGAAACGGCGTCTGATGTTTCAGCTGAACTGCTTTCTGAAGAAGAGCTGCTTTCGCTTCCCGGAATAACAATACTCTGGCCTACATTAATCACATCAGGATTTTCAATGCTGCCGTTTTCTTCCATAAGCGCATCCACACTTACGCCGTGATCTTCAGCAATCGTGTATAATGTATCTCCTGACTCTACGGTGTATGTATCCTGCCCTAGAGCGGTCAATGGGAAAATAAGTGTTGCTGACAGAGCACCGACGATGGCTGTTCTTTTAAATCTCATGTCATTCACCTCTTATAAATGATAACGTTATATTAAAATTTTACCATTAATTTCTTGAAAATAAACAATTCAAAGGAATTTTACAAATTTTCGCGGCTATTGTCCTATATTTTACATTAATTAAATCTAAAACTTTTCTTATCAAAATAATTACTATGGTACTCTACCCTCCTTGTTGTTGCTGAAAACGAAGATTATCTATTAAGATAGGAAGAGTGCTTACGAACGCGGGCAGTTTATCAGCAAATTTAAACGAAGGATGGATATAACGAATGGCTACATGGAAAAACGAAATCGAATCCCGAAAGACGTTTGCCATTATTTCGCACCCGGACGCCGGGAAAACGACCTTAACGGAAAAGCTTCTGTACTTTGGGGGCGCTATCCGCGAAGCCGGAAGCGTTAAAGGAAAGAAAAACCAGCGTCATGCCACGAGTGACTGGATGGAGATTGAAAAGCAGCGCGGGATCTCTGTCACAAGCTCTGTCATGGAATTTAATTATCAGGGCCACCGCATTAATATTCTCGACACCCCCGGCCACGAAGACTTCAGTGAAGATACGTACCGTACGCTGACCGCAGCCGATTCGGCAACGATGCTTATTGATGCGGCCAAAGGGGTCGAGGCACAGACTAAAAAGCTGTTTAAAGTCTGCAGCATGAGAGGCATTCCCATCTTCACATTTATTAACAAGCTGGACCGCCAGGGACGGGACCCGTTCGAGCTCATGGAGGAAATGGAAGACATTTTAGGTATCCGTTCATACCCGGTCAACTGGCCGATTGGTATGGGCCAGGACTTTCACGGCATCTACGACCGCCATGCCAAAAAAGTAGAATGGTTTAACCCGGACTCCCCGTCCCAGACGGAAGTCGTTTACGTAAACGGCACCGACGACCCTAAGCTCAAGGAACGTATTGATCCGCAGCTCCTCGCTGCCTTTCAGGAGGAAATTGAACTTCTCGATGTAGCCGGGGATGCATATGATGAAGAGCGTATTAAAAGCGGCGAGCTCACTCCGGTCTTTTTCGGGAGCGCCGTTTCGAACTTCGGGGTGCAGAATTTCCTGGATTATTTCATGGAATGGGCGCCGGCTCCTGTCGGAAGGGAAAGCGATCAGGGCTTCGTTTCCCCACTCAGTGACAATTTCTCCGGATTTATTTTCAAGATTCAGGCGAACATGAATCCAAAACACCGGGACCGGATCGCCTTTATGAGAATTACTTCAGGCAAATATTCTCCCGGTATGCAGGTCAATCACGTCCGTATCGGCAAAAACATGAAGCTTCACCAGCCAACGCAGTTTCTTGCCAAGGACCGCAGTATTGTCCAGGAGGCATACGCCGGCGATATTATCGGCCTGTACGATCCGGGCACCTTCCGAATCGGCGACACGCTTGCAGAATCAGGCACATTTTCTTTTGAAGAAATGCCACACTTTTCTCCTGAACACTTCGCTGCCATTTCTGTTAAAGATGCGATGAAGCACAAATCATTTGAAAAAGGACTGCAGCAGTTAACAGAGGAAGGTGCCATCCAGCTGTTTAAAACGTATCAGCGGGTGCCGGAGCAGCAGATCGTCGGCGTTGTCGGCGTGCTTCAGTTTGAAGTGCTCGAGCACCGGCTGAATAATGAATATAACGCCCATATTAAAATGGAAAATCTTCCATTGTCAGTCGCCAGGTGGGTCGACGGACCAGCAGAGGCGATGAACACATTCACCAAAAAACAAAAGAATTTGGCTCTCGACCGGAATGACCGGTTAGTTGCCCTCTTTGAAAATGAGTTCCAGTTAAACATGGCCAAAGACAAATATCCTGATATTTCCTTCCATGAGAACTCTTATTTCGTTTCCAGCCAGACGACTTAAAAGGATAGCAAAAACGGACCGCCTGTTGAAAAGGCAGTCCGTTTTTTACGTTATACAAAGGGTTTTTATTTCATGCCTTCAGGGGGCATGTATGCTTTTCTTAATCCGGGTTCAACGCTCGGCTTCTTACGCTTTTCTTGATGGTTGCAGTTCTTTGATGAATTTTTTGTCGATCCGGTGCTTGATTTTAAACGGTGCTTTGCCTGCACGGGTTTTGTCACCGTAAATCATCAGCCCCTGCTTGCGTCCAAGATTCAGGATCGCCATATAGTTTTTTTGCGGCGAATACTTAGTCAGCTTTTTGCCTTTCAGGGAACGCTTAATGTTTTCAAGAAGCACAGGAGCTTCTTTGACAGCTGATATTCCGTTTTTCGGAATGTCTTCGTGTCCCGCGATCGTTACGCAGTCGCCCACTCCGAATATTTGCGGATACGCTACTGACTGCAGGTGTTCGTTTACGAGCAGATAGCCTTCGCTGTCGACCGGCAGTCGGGAGGCTTCAAACCAGGCCGGTGCTTTCGGTCCGGTCATCCACAGTAGATCTTCGTACGGAAAGGAGAGCGAATCAGTTTCCACTGTCCGGTCTGTTACCCGGTGTACCTGTTCATTTTCAAAATATTCAATCCCTCTTTTATCAAGAAGATCGTACACCTTCTGACGCGTTTCGTCTGTGTCTTCCGGAAGCAGTTTACTCCCGGAAATAATTTTCACCGGAGCCAGAAACTTGTTTTTACTTCTCCATGCCTGCGCGGTAAATGCCATCTCGATTCCAGCATACCCACCGCCGACAACAACCGGATGATGACTTGTCCGGACACTTTCCACCGCTTCAGAGAAATTTTCGTTGGCTTTTAAGACCTCCGCATGCTTTTGCACATGGGGAATTTCAAGGCCTTTCGGCTGGGCGCCAATATCTACGGATAAATAGTCAAAATGCATAACTTTACCTGCATTGGTGAGAACAATATTCTGCTCCGGATCAATGGAAGTAACCTTGGCCGAAACAAACGTGCCGCCGTTTTCGTTACAGAACGACCGGAGCGGAACACGGATATCTTCGATGGCGTAGCGCCCTTCCATATAGCCTGAATACATACCTGAATAATACTGGTACTGTCCCGGGGAAATAAGAATCCACTCTACGTTTTTTTTCTTTTTCTTCCATTCTTTTATTACGGAAAGATTTGTGTGGCCTGCTCCGACGAATATTACTCGTTTAGTCACTATATTTCCTCCTTGTCTCTTCAATTACCGAAACCATGCTACATACTTTTTAAGTACCTTGTTGACGGGGCTGTTAAACAAAGCCTCCCGCCAGTATTCATCTGCTGCTTTTTTCACGATGTCCCCGTGAGCCGGATACGGATACACGACACTTGAAAATGACCGCAGCTTCTTCTTCCACGTTTTTGCTGCAGTGACCTGCTGCATCCAGTCAGCCGCATGGCGTCCGACGGCATGAGCTCCGATAATGTTTCCTTTTTGGTCAGTAATAATTTTCACTAAAGGAACCGGGTCGCCTTCAGCCAGAAAACGGTCCACCTGTTTTCCTTCGATGCGGTAAATACGGGCATCTACGCCTTCAAGCTGTTTAGCCTCTTCCTCAGTGACGCCCAGATGAAAAATTTCCGGCTCAGTATAATACGCCCAGGGGAGCGCATTATAATTAATTTTCCGGCGCAGCCCGAAAATAGCGTTGGAGACCACAGTCTGCCCCTCCATACCGGCCGCATGCGTAAACATGTATCCGCCGCTTGCGTCACCAACGGCGTAGATATGCGGCACAGACGTCTGCATTGTATTTGAGACGTCGATGCTCCTATCTTTCTTTACCCTTACACCTGCTTTTTCTAATCCTATGTTATTTGTGTTCGGCACACGTCCTGCCGCAAGCAAAAGCGCATCCGCTTCAATTTTCTGTTCGGTTGCTCCTTCTGTGACAGCATAAACGCGTCCATTTTCTTCTTCGAGTCTTACCACCCGGCTGTTGGGAATAAAATGGATTTCTTTCTCTAATTCTTTCTGCGCCCGTGCAGCGATTTCCTTTTCTTCTTTTGAGAAAATACGATCGCCCGAATCTACCGCCGTCACAGAAGAGCCGATTCGTGCAAGCGTTTGGGCAAGCTCCATGCCTACTGGACCGCTTCCGACACACACCAGCTTTTTCGGCAGCTTCTCAGCCTCAAAAATTGTTTCATTCGTGTAGTAAGGCAGAAGCTCCAGATTTTCAATTGGAGGCACATTCGGACTCGAGCCGGTGGCAATGACGATTCTTTTTCCTCCAATGACACTTCCATCTTCAAGATATAAATGATGGGAATCCATAAATTCCCCGCGCCGCATGTATACATCAATACCGAGCGCTTCGAACTCGCTTACGTCATCAAGCTCCTGCACATCAGCTACAGCTTCCCGCACTCTATTTTTCACCTGTTCAAAATCGGCATCTCCATCCAGCTGCAGACCGAATTCTTCCGCTGCCTTTCGTGCGTTCTGGATTTCCCGTCCGACAGTCACAAATGCTTTCGAAGGTATGCAGCCGGCATGCAGGCATTCGCCTCCAAGATTTTCCCGGTCATCGACCAAAGCGGTCTTCATGCCAAACTGCGCTGCGCCTGACGCGACGGTCAGTCCGCCGGAGCCGCCCCCAAGTACTATCAAATCGTAATCAATCTGCGGCATTCTCATCCTGCTCCTTTAATAATCGTTTTGCTTCCAGCAGCCTCTGCAGGCCGGTAAATGTTTCGACAAATAAAAATAAAGCAGTGGAATACAGTAAAAAAGCTGGAAAAAGCATCATTAGGGAAAATAAAATAAATCCTTCGGTTCGCTCAGCGAGCCCCGCCTGATAGTAAAACGATTTGACTCCGCTTCGTTCCGACATATTTCCCACTGTTAAAAACACGGTAATCGAAAATAATATGGAGACACTTAACAGAAGAAGCAGCCACATGACATCCGGATACCGGAAGGCAAGTCCGAGCAGCACGCTCGCTTCCACAAGACGATCAAACGTAATATCAAGCACCGTCCCAAACGCAGAAGGACTTGTTTTTCTCGCCATCGCCCCGTCTACGGTGTCTAAAAACCCTGATATCCATAGACAGATAAAGGCTGCCCATGCAGCGTCAAAATAAATGAGCGGCCCTGTAAGCACGCCGATTCCAAATGCCAGAACCGTTACCTGGTTGGCGGTCCAACGCCGGTGCAGAAACCAGTCGGCTGTTTTGTCTATGACCGGGTCCGCCCATTTCCGGGCGTGTGTATCAATCATTTCAGTTCCCCATTTACATTGTTTATATTATTTTCATACCCTTTTTTCCGTAAAATGACAACCACGATCAAAAGAGCGGCAAAAACGCTGACAGCGCTCAATATATATCTCCATTCCCCGGTTAACAGACCCGACCCGAGAAAGCTGTAGCCGACTGCCCCCGGCAGCAGCCCAATAATGGTCGCTGCTGTATAGGAGGACAGGCGCACCCGGGACAGCCCACATACATAGCTAACAAGGTCAAAATTCAATATGGGCAGAAGCCTCATCAAAAGCGTTGCCCGAAAGCCCTGAGCTTCGAGCTTCCTCCGCCAAGCTTCCATCCGCCCTTTAATTTTTGGCTGAAACAATTCTTTTCCGAGCAGCCTCCCGACTCCGTATGCGAGCAGAGCCCCGCTGGTACCGCCAATTAAGATGTATATCACGCCTGCAGCCGGACCAAAAGCAAGCCCGCCAGCAAGCGACATGATCGAAGCTGGAAATAAAATAAGCGGCCGGAGCATACAGGCTGCTATGTAAATAACAGGGGCCCACGCTCCGAGTATTAAAATTTCATCCCTTACCGCCTGTGGCGAGAACCGGAATACTTCGGCGTTCAGCCAGGCAATTGTCACGACAGCTGTCAAAAAAACCATATATTTTATAATGCTTTTGATACTCATACGCTGCCCCCTTTTTAAGCCCGGGTTATAAATGTTTTTCCTTGAAATGGTTCATTTACAGCCAGGGTAACGGACTGAGCTCCCCCGACTTCATAAAATGTCTGAATCCACAGGCCGTACTGTTTTTTCACAGGTCCTGCTTCAGCTTCGAAATGACCCTTTCCTGCCTCCTTTGTGACCCGCAAAGCTTCGGCCGGGACAAAGCCTTTCTCCGGAAACCACCACCCATCTGCGAGCAGAGAAGCAGTCTCTTGCCGCTCCGGCGTCCGCATCAGTTTTTCTCTGTTACCTGTTTCTATAACTTCTCCGCCGGCCATCACACTGACTCTCTCTCCCATGTCGAACGCCTCCTCGCGGTCATGCGTAACAAATATTGAGGTGATGCTTTCCTGCTCAAGTATACCCTTCACCCACCGGCGCATTGTTTTACGTAAAGAACTGTCCAGACTCGAGAACGGCTCATCAAGCAGCAGTACTTTCGGTGTTGCAGCTATCGCCCGTGCAAGGGCTGCACGCTGCTGCTGGCCTCCGGAGCATTGATACGGATACAGTGCTTCAAGCTTTTCTATCTTCATTTTTCCGAGCAGTTGCCTGCCGGCTTTCCTGCGTTCTTTTTTAGGTATTCGTTTCATCTTTAAACCGTACGTAACGTTTTGCAGAATCGTTAAATGCGGAAACAGCAGCGGCTGCTGAAACATTAAAACGACAGGACGCTTTTCTGCCGGCATTTCATTTACACTTATCCCGTCAATCATCACAGTACCGCCTGAAAACGTATCAATACCCGCAATACAGCGTAAAAGCGTCGATTTTCCCGTGCCGGATTTTCCGACCAGGCTTCGGTTTTCCCCCTCTTTCAGCTCGAGGTTTATATTCCCGAGCACCTGGTTTTCCTGATAGACCTTGCTTCCGTTCTGAACTGACACGTATGACATATTTCCCTACCCCTACCATGATTTTAAAATTTTCGTACTGACTCTGAGCACTCCATCAGCAGCAAGCGCAGCCGCCGCTGGAAGCGCGGCTGTCATTAATGAAAAGGCACTGACGGCTGAAGGCGCCGCACTGTTTGTATACGGATAATACAATACCGCCATCGTCGTAACCGTCCCTCCTCCTATAATAACAGTCAGGGCAAACTGACTGACAGAAATTACCACGGAAAAAAAGACAGCTGTACGCACAGAAGCAGTCATCTGGGGAAGCTCAATCAGCAGAAACCTGGCGGCTGCCCCGCCACCGAGGCTTCGCGATTGTTCATACTGATTTCTTCCTATCCGCTCGTAGCCGGCACGAATGATACGAATCGTGTACGGAAGTGTCGGAAGCAGATGAAAAAAAGCGACCCCGTACCATGTATTTGCGGTGCCGCTTTGCAGAGCAAAAATGTGCAGCCCGACAGCAAGGGCGGTAATTGGAAGAAGCACGGGAACTAACAGCATGGCATCTATCAATTCTTTCCCCCTGAATTCCCTGACCACAAGCGCTTTGGCTGCGGGAATGCCAATCACGAGGTTCAGAGCCGCCACACAGAGAGCAATAAGAATTGTCCGTCCCCAGGCCTCTGCAAGCAGCGGGTCGCCAAATGGCACTCCCCAGCCGTCGAGCGTCCATGCCAGCGGCCAGATCTCCCCAAAAGGCCATTCCGAAGCGAAGCTCTGCACCACGAGCGCAAGCAAAGGGACTGCAAAGCAAAGCGCAAAAGCGGCTGCCGCTGCTTTTCTTTTCATGCTACTCCCCCCTCCATATCCGTATGCGCAGCCGGCGGGTATACCACATCAGCAGTGCGCTGAGAGTAATGAATACTACGCCGATCCAGGCCGATACCGCGTAGGCATAAGGACGCTCCTCCCAGTTTCCGCCGCTGTACCATTCAAAAATGGTAACACCAATCATTTCCGGGTGGGTCGCCCCCACCAGCCCCGGCACTTCAAAGGCACCGAATACAAACGCAAACAGGATTACTCCTGTTTCCAGGGTTACTGCTTTTAAGTAAGGCCATTCCGCGTCTTTAAATTGACGGAACCACCCGCCGCCAAGCGTTGCCACTGCATGTCTTACCGAATTGTTCATCTCAAGGTAGACCGGTGCTGTCATCAGCACCACGAAGGGCACCTCTTTCCATACGTAGGATAAAATAATACCGATGCCGGCAGTATCATTGGTCAGGATAGGGAACTCTGTTCTATTGTCGATCCAGCCTATCTGCTGCGTGAGAGAGGCCGCCCACCCGCTTTGCGAAAAAAACCAGATGACAAGATAAGCCCCCACAAAATGGGGCACGGCCATTGGGACCCAGAACAGCGAACCGGCACCGGCACTCCGCTTTTTACCGAACAATAATTTAGATGCGATCACTCCGATCCCTAAAGAAAGCACGGTGGAAACGGCTGTAACTCCGAAACTGAAGCTGAGGCTTTCCCGAAAAGCAGGCAGCGACGCTATCTCATTAAGGATAACTAATGGACGTCCTTCTGTGCCCAGCCGCGTCCACAATACTGCGACCGCATAAAATGAAAGCCCTGCCGTAACAAGAAGGGCCGGTAAAAGCATAGCTATCATGCTTTTACCTTTGAACAATTTCATTTTCCCACCGGTCCTCGGTCCACTCTACATAGCCCGCATCCATTTCCGGCTGATAGGCATCATTCAGCACTTCTGTATCCAGCACGGAATCCCCGCGGTCCTGTTCAATAAACCTCTGGCGCGTCTCCTCTGAGAGCGTATCCAGATCAAGCACAGTGCTGTCCCCCCACATTGACGGCGCCTGCTTCTGCAGCTGGGCTTCCGGAGAGACCAGGTAATTGATCGCAGCCATCGCTCCCGGTACATTTGTGCTGTTAAAAGGAATGGACAGATAATGGGTGTTCCCTATCGAATTGTTGTCAAATACGAATGTATCCGTTGTTTCCGGAAACGTGCCGTCCTGGATCAGGCTTTCTGCTCTCGCTTCATTGTAGCCCATGGTCATAGACACTTCGCCGTCCCGGTACAGCCGGTCAAGCTGGCTGAGCGACGACGGATACGTCTCTCCGCTTCTCCATAAATCCGGCTCCATTTCCCGCAGAGTCTCCCACATACTGCCGCTTTGCTCATCGATCCACTCTTCATCATAGCCCTGTTCAATAACCTGTTCGGCTTCGACATTGTTATAGATAAAATGACGCAAAAACGCGTTCCCGGTAAAATCGGTCGCTTCCGGATACGTAAACTCTCCCGGGTTTTCCTCCACCCATGCGGCCAGCTCTTCAATACTGTCCGGGGGCGTCTCAACCTTTTCAGTATCATACATAAAGGTAAACTGTACCGATCCCCACGGCACTTCCATCCCTTCAACCGGCGTACCGAAATCATACGCGTTTGTATCAGCCTCCATATCAATATGATTTTCAACGTTCGGGAGAGCGTCTGCGAAGGAGCCGTATAAAAGCTCGTTCTCCTTTGCGTTACGGAAATTCTCCCCGTTCAGCCAGACGATATCCATCGTCCCTTCTTCCGTTCCCGCTTCTTTTTCAGAATAAAGATTTTGCAGCGCATCTTCGGTTTCAATTGGATTCCGGTTCAGCGTAATGTCATACTGCTCCTCCAGACGCGGGGCCACCCATTCGTCTATGTATTCGTTGGTCCCCTGGTCTCCGCCCCACATGTGTAATTCCACGGTCGTTCCAGCGGCTTCTTCCTCAATATCCTCCCATTCTTCTTCCTCCCAGGACGTCCCGCCTTCCTCCGAATCTCCGGAGCATCCTGCAGCGATAATCATCGTCCCTGCTGCTGCGATTATTTTCCAATTCATCTGCTTCAATTTCTCCCTTCACTTGCGCTTATTCCATGCTTTTCCTTTTCCCTTTTATCAGTATCTCATACATACCATGTTTGGTGCCCGCACACAAAAAGACTGCCCTCTGCAGGACAGCCTTTTTCAAAATAAATGCTACGCTTCTTCGCGACGACGTTTCGTTACAGCGATGCCTGCCAGAATGAGCGCCATACTGCCGGCAGCAATCCCCCACGGGCTCATATTCTGCTCAGAGCCGCCAAGACCGGTCTGAGGCATTTCTTCCGGCATTGCTTCGTCAGAAGAGCTTTCTTCAAAATTCTCCGGATACTGAGCCACAATGGCGCCGGAAAGACCTTCACTCACGCCGAACATATGGCCGTAAGCTTCGCGTGTATCTTCATAGGCGCTGTCATACTCTCCCATTGTATAGCTGTCAAAAGCTCCGATCAGCTGATCCACGTGCATGCCAAGACCTTCAGAAAGTCCTTCTGCCTCCAGTTCACCTTCGGTAGCCCCTGCCAGGAATTCAGAGAACTCTGTCTGATAGTTTCCGAGGTTGTCGAGCGCTTCCTGCTTTGCTTCCTCGTCCTCCGCTCCTGTTGCTTCCACGTAATCAACAAAGTAGCCGATGTGTTCGCTCCACATTTCTTCAAACTGTGTACCTGCTTCTTCCCCGTAAACGGACGTGATAGTACTTGAAAGATCCTTTGTATTTGCTTCTAATGCAGCGGCGGATTCTTCAAAATCATCTGCTCCGTCCGCCCCTTTCTGCATCGTCGTTACCGCCAGATATGCGTGCTCTGAAAGATAGTGATCCAGCTGGGCCCGCAGATCTCCGGCCGGCGTGGCTACAGAAGCCATCATTTCTTCTGACATTTCCATATCGTCGTGGCTGTCGTGACTGTCGGCTGAAGCGACTCCCGGTGCTGCCGGGATGATAACGGCGGCAGATAACGGCAGGGCTATGGCGGTGCGTTTCCAGTTGATGTACATGAATGAATCCCCCTTATATTTGGTTTCAGTCAGCTAACGAAACAAATATACAGCTGGATCATATTTTGTGAATGTTTTGTGAATTTCTATTTAATAGATACTTTCAAAACCCCGGCAGGAAAGCAATTTCTTATACAAAAAAGACCGGAAATTTTTTCCGGTCTTTTCGTATCTTTAGGAAAACGGAGCTTCGAGCACTACTTCACCCTCAGGTGCTTCGTTGTCCGGCTCAGGTTCTCTCGTAATCGCTACGGCATTCCAGTCTTCATTCACTGCATCCGATGGAAAGACAAGCGAACCGCTTCCGTCTTCATTGGTTGTAAATGATCCGGCTGGCACCATCTGGTTACCGTCACCAACCATCCATACCTGATAGACTTCACTATTATTAAGATTTTCGAGTCCTTCTACGTGTACAGCCATTTCCCCCTGCTGCTCTGTATTAAGAAGCGTAACCGTTCCGCTTCCCTGGGAGTTTTCTGTAGCGGCAAACTCCTGGGAAGCAATCACTTCGCCCGTTTCCTGCGAAGAATCTTCAAGCTCGGAAAGAGCTGTTTGCATTTCTCCAAGGTCTCCGGCGAGTTCTTCGCGCTCTTCTGCTGCCTGCTGCCACTGCGCGCCGAGGTAAATGTTGGTGCCGATGGAAGCAAGCAATACAGCGGCCAGTGCCCCTGCCACTGCGCTCCATTTTCTTTTTGGTTTTGCCGTGGTGATTTTTTCTTCCGGCTCTTTTCCCACCACATGCTCCATAACCCGGTTTTTCATCCCGGCCGGCGGGTCCTGCGGTTCGATGTGCTGGGGCAATTCTCCCATAATCGCCTGCATTTCTTCAAACTCCTGCCTCGTTTCTTCATCCGTTTCGAGCCAGGCTTCAAACTCCCGCTCTTCTTCCGGGGTCAAAAGACCATTTATATAATCAAACAACCAGTCTTGTTTATTACTCGCCATAATCAACCCTCCGTTCCCTGGAGAGGTGTTCTTTTAATTTCTTTAGGGCGAGCCTGATGCGACCCTTTACAGTACCTAGCGGTATATCGCAGGACTCTGCAATCTTACGCTGGGACAGCCCCTGAAAATAAAACAGGCGAACAATTTTTTGTTGTTCCTCTGAAAGAAGCGCGATTGCCTGTTCGAGCTCTTCGTTGCTTTCTTTCAGCTCCACCTGCTCTTCCACCCCTGTCGTTTCCTCTTTCGAATCTCTCGGATCCCATTCCACTTCCGGTTTTCTCCGGCGGAGGGCATCAATCGAGGCGTTGCGTGTAATTGTAAGCAGCCAGGACGAAAGCGACCCTTTATCTTTCTTATAGACGGCACTTCCCTTCCCCTGCCATATTTTCATAAAAACATCCTGCATGATCTCTTCGGCTATTTGCTGGTCTTTAGTCATCCTGTAGGCAAATGAATAAAGAAGCCGTTCGTAACGATCATACAGAAGTTCGAGCGCTTCTCTGTCACGCTCTCGTATGCGCTCATATAAATCGTTATCCGATAACTTCGACATAGGCCTTCTCCTTTTTTCAAAATGCGTGGGGAAAGAGATATGTACTCAGCTTACGCAACGCACCCCCATATTGGATCTCTTTTCCTTTAAAAAATGTATGTAATTCTATGGTGTATGCATCTTCTTTATCTATCGTAAGCGTTTTTACCGCTTCTGCCAATAAAAAAATCCCGCCCGGAAGGCGGGGTTACACCATGTAGGTAAATACATAGTGAAGAAAAAAGAGAAACGAAATAGCGTACATTACCGGCGAAACGGCCCGGGGGCTTCCGAGTGCCATCTTCAGAAGCGGATAGGCTATAAAGCCAAAGGCTATGCCGTCGGCAATGGAATACGTGAGCGGAATGATCCCGATAACCAAATAGGCCGGGAACCATTCGGAGGCATCATCAAAGGAAATATGGCGGATTTCCTGTGCCATCATCCCTCCAACAATAATCAGCACAGGAGCAATTGCACTTTCAGGAATAAATCCTAAGAGCGGTGTGAACAGGAGCGCCACCAAAAACAGCAGTCCGGTTACGACCGCCGTGAGCCCTGTTTTCCCTCCTTCTGCCACTCCTGCAGCGCTTTCTGCAGCCGGAATTGTCGGTGATGTGCCGAGAAAACCACTGCCAAAAGCCGTGACGGCTGCTGCCTGATAGGAACGGCCAAACTTTTCTTTTCGCTCCAGCAGTCCGTGTAAGAGCCCCATACTTTCAAACACGATAATCATAGTCAAAGAAAAGACCGCTGTCCAAAATGGAATAGACGACCAAGCGGAAAAGTCAGCTGCAGTAAATACTGAGGCGTAGTCGCCGGTGGCTGCCGCCGCTTCGCCAGCGCTGCCGCCGCTGATTCCAAACAGTCCCGCGGCAAGCGAGATGACAGCAATGCCGATCAGAAACGCCCCCTTCACTTTACGGACGACAAGCATCAGCATAATCACCAGGCCAAAAAGCGTCAGCATCGCAGACGGTTCTGCCAGGTTGCCGAGGGCTACAAAGGTTTCCTCGTCCCCCTGCACGAGTCCGCCTTTTTGCAGGCCGATAAAGGTTAAAAATACCCCGATACCGACTGTAATGCCCTGCTTGAGCGACAGCGGCACCGCTTGTGCCAGCTTTCCTGCAAGCGGCGTCAACGCCGTTATTAAAAACAGCACGCCTGAAAGAAGGACAATCGCAAGTCCCTGCTGCCATGTCCAGCCCATTCCAATCACAAGCGTATACGCGAAAAAGGCGTTTACGCCCATGCCCGGGGTCAAAATGATCGGGGCATTACCCCACAGCCCGATGAGCAGACAACCAAGGGCTGTGACGAGTGCTGTCGCCAGAAGGGCAAATTCGTACGGCATTCCTGTATCAGACAAAATAGCCGGATTAACGATTAATATATAAGCAATGGTAAAGAAGGACGTTAAGCCTGCCGTCCATTCTTTTTTTACCGTCGTCTGATGGTCCTCCAGCTGAAACAATTTTTTTAGCATGATTCATTCTCCTTTATCTTCCCGTATATGATTTTTAACCATAAAAAAGTGCCCCCGCGTGAAGGATCACGCAGAGACACGTAGTCGGGAAAATCGGCTCCCGGTAGAAACATCGAACCCAGTTCGTCCGATTATACGAGTCATTTTTGTTTGTCAGTTTTTCTTCCAATTATGGAGTATAGCTTCTTCCGGCTATTTCGTCAACTATTATTAACTTCCATTTGTCATTTCGTGTTATTCTGAATGTATAATTCGGACGCCACGGGCGTTACATAAGAGGTGACGGGAATGAACGTAGTAGCAATTGATATGGACGGCACTCTTCTCCATTCAAAAAAATATATATCTGAACAGAACGCCAGGGCGTTAAACCGGTTACGGGCTGAAGGACATAAGCTTGTCATTGCAACCGGCAGGGGGATTGAAGACGTTGAACATCTGCTCGAAAACGCCGGAGTTAAAGCTGATGGCATCGTTTCGCTGAACGGGGCCATCGTAAACCAGGGCCGCTCTGTCGTATACGAAAACGTCATGGAAAAGGAAACAGCACTCCGCGTCGTGCAGTCGCTTGAAGACTTTGGCGTCTATTTTCACGCTTACACAAATAAGGGCATGTTTTATATGCCGAAGGGCTGGCAGTATTTTATGGAGGACGCTCATGAGCTCGTAAAAGAAGAGGACGACTATGAAGACCGCATGGCAGCGTTTAAACGTAAAGAAGAGTACAATACCGGACGCTTCCATATGCACCAGCTCCGCACACTCGAAGACATTGAGGCCGAAGATGTACACGTTTATAAATTTTTGATGCTCTCCCCGCTCGAGGATAAGCTTGCTGCCGTCCGGAGTGCGTGGAAAATCCGCCAGGACGTTTCCATTACGTCTTCAGGCCGGGACAACCTGGAATTTATGCACCCAAACACTGAAAAAGGGGCCGGTCTCCATCACCTGCGTATACAGGCAGGCTGGGAGGATGCGGTCACATTTGCGATCGGTGACAACTTTAACGACGTATCCATGTTCCGTTACGCCGATACTGCCATCGCGATGGAAAACTCCGAACAGGATGTAAAGCTGCTTGCGGATGAAGAAACCAGTCATAATGATGATCATGGAGTTGCTCAGGCCGTATGTGACTATGTGCTGTCTTCCACGAAACGAAAAGCAGAGCCGCACTAAAAACATCCAATAAAAAAACCGTCTGCTGTGGCTTTTGCCACAGCAGGCGGTTTTATTTTACGACAAGCACCGGACATTGTACACGCTTCACCACTTTGTGGCTGACGCTGCCAAGTACCATCGTCTGCAGCTGGTTAAGCCCCCGGCTTCCGATCACAAGGCAGTCATACGTTCCGCTGTTCGCAAAGGAGACAATGGTCGGCCCCGGCTCCCCGTGCTCGATATGAACCTCATAAGAAATACCCGCTTCCTTCAGGTCGTTTTCGAGATCTTCAAGCTGTTCCCGGCGCTTCATCTGAATAATTTCTTTGTTTCCGTAATGCAGCACATCCGATTTGGATTGATCTTTATCAATAATATAAATGACATCCAGCTTTCCGTCCGGCACATTTCTTAATAGCTTTACCGCATGCCCGGAAGCACGGCGGGCATGATCAGACCCATCTGCTGCGAGTAACACTTTCTGGTACACAGACATTCCCCTCCCCATTAACAGTTCTGTATTCTTAACTTATTTATTAATGACCGGAAGACATTCCTTCAAGCTTGCGCATTAATTCCGAGCTTTCCTCGTTAATGCCCGTAAAGTGTAGCTTGGTGCCTTCCTGTTTAAATTTCAGTCTGACTTTTTCAATCGCTTCGACCGCAGAGTCATCCCACAGGTGGGTCCGTGATAAATCAATTTCCACTCTATCGAAATTCTCTTTGTAATCAAAGCTCTTCACAAAGTCAGTTACTGAAGCGAAAAACAATGGGCCGTCCACGTGATACACCCGTGTCGTTTCATCCTTAACGGTTTTACTCACATGAACCTTTGAAATTTTAGCTGCGAAGAAGATAGCACTCAAAATAACACCAGCCCCCACTCCGATCGCAAGATTATGCGTATAAACGACTGTGGCAACCACAATGATCATAACAATAGAGTCCGTTTTAGGTGCTTTCGCAAGCATTGGAAGCGATCCCCAGTCGAATGTGCTGATCGACACCATAATCATAACGCCGGCAAGTGCCGCCATTGGAATCTGAACGACAAGCCCCTGGAGAACGAGTATCAGAAACAACAGAACTACACCCGCTACAAAAGCAGAAAATCTGCCGCTGCCGCCTGATTTTACGTTAATCACTGACTGGCCGATCATCGCACAGGAGGCCATACCGCCGAAGAAGCCAGTAACGACGTTGGAAATCCCCTGTCCACGAGCTTCCTGGTTCTTGTTACTTTCTGTATCTGTCATATCGTCTACGATGGTCGCAGTCAGCAGTGATTCCAATAAGCCAACCACAGATAATGACAGGGCGTATGGCAGAATGATCATCAGTGTTTCAAGCGTCAGAGGTATATCTGGAAGAAGAAACACAGGAAATGAACTTGGAAGTGTTCCCATGTCTCCTACTGTACTGGCGTTAATACCTCCAAAGACTGCCACAATACTCACAATAATGATAGCTACAAGCGTTGAAGGCACGGCCCCGGTAAGCTTTGGAAACAAGTAAATAATGACAAGGGTGATACCAGCCAAAACAAACGGCCAAAAGCCATTTCCCCGGAAATGCTCTATCTGGGCAAGGAAAATTAAGATAGCTAGAGCATTCACAAATCCTACCATCACCGACCTTGGAATAAATTTCATCCAGCGGGCCAGTCCACTAAAACCAATCAGAAGCTGAATGATTCCAGTTAATATGGTGGTCGCAAGCAAATACTGCAGGCCATGATCAGCAACCAATGAAACCATCAAAAGAGCCATAGCCCCCGTTGCTGCTGAGATCATCCCGGGCCTTCCGCCTACAATTGCAATCATTACCGCCATGCTGAAAGAAGCATAAAGCCCAACCTGTGGGTCTACGCCGGCAATAATTGAAAAGGCGATTGCCTCCGGTATTAAAGCGAGTGCAACGACAATCCCTGCCAGCACGTCCCCTTTAATGTTTCCGAGCCACTCCATTTTCAGTTGTGAAAAATTCAAACTTTTTTCTCCTCTCTTTTTTTCAGACTCTTTATCCTTGGTGCATGCGGGCATTCCGGCCTGTTGCGCGCCTCACATGCTTTCTTTTTTCAGGCTTTCATCTGTATGAAAACCAACGTCACGAACCAACAAAGTGTAGCATATCCTATCCATTTTTCAATAGATTACATGAAAGTTTTTATGTAAACGCTCTTTCATACCAGGCTTTTTTCCGTTGATTGAAAACAGGAAAACTCGGGAAAACCAAGTAGCGAGATATCTATTAGGAGGAGTCAATATGTACGGTACTTTTGTTTTTGATGTAGATGGAACACTTATTAATACAGAGGATGCTATTATTAAATCCCTGAGGCGGGCTGTCGAGGAAACTACGGGAGAAGTTATTGAAAACGAAAACCTGCGCCCCCTTCTCGGCATCCCGGAGAAGGACGTTTTGGACCGGCTCGGGCTGCAGGATGATGAACGCCGCACAGTCCAGGAAAAATGGAGCATGTACCTTGAGGACAACCGTTTTTTGATCGATATTTTCCCCGGCATCCAGGAGCTTCTCGAAGGACTTAATATCCAGGGCTACCAGGTTGGTATTGTCACCTCCAAAACACGTGAGGCGTTTGACCACGAAATGAAACCCTTCGGACTGCAGCAGTTTGCTTCTTACATTATCAGCGCCGACGACACTACCCATCACAAGCCTTCTCCGGAACCGCTCCGGGCCTTTATGGAAACGAGCGGAGCAGAAGCCTCCAATACTATCTATATCGGCGACACGCAGCATGACAGTGAAAGTGCTGAAAAAGCGGGCACTGCTTTTGGTTTAGCCGGTTGGGGCGCCGTTCACCCGGAAAACACGTCACCGACGCTCCGTTTTGAGCGTCCCGAAGAAATTTTGGAATATGTTACAAACGCCCCGTCATCATGATCAATATAGAAAGGGCTGCCCGGACAACCGGACAGCCCTATTTTTATGCCTTTCTTTCCCATTCACTGTAAAATTCCTCCAAATAGCTGACCATAAACCGCTGGCGCTTTGTAGCGATTGATAGTCCCGTATCTGTATTCATCATCCCCTTCAGTCTCAGCAATTTATCGAAAAAGTGCTGAATCGCGCTGTTCCGCTCGTTCCGGTACTCCGGACGCGGATCATGAAGCGGCTGATGGATGTGCCCGGTATATGCAAATGTACGGGCAATCCCGATGGCTCCGAGGGCGTCCAGGCGGTCCGCGTCCTGCACTACTTTTCCTTCCAGGGTCTCCGGTGCCCGTTCTTTATGGTGCCGGAAGGAAATCGAAGAAATAATCTGCATAATATGATGCTTCAATTCTTCATCGGCTTCATTTTGCTCAAGCCAGCGCATGATTTTTTCTTCTCCGTCTTCCCCCTCTTCGAGAAGCTTTTCATCCCCTATGTCATGAAGCCAGGCTGCGAGAATACATATATCAGGGTCGGCCCCTTCTTTTTCAGCGATGTCCCCTGCAAGCGCCGCCACCCGCTCAGTGTGCCAATAGTCATGTGCGGGATCTGTATGGGCAAAGAACGCCCATGCCTCCTGCTTCGCTTCATGAATCAGCTGCCTGATATCCATAAGAACCTCTCCTTCCGACTATCTCTTTCTTTATATTATACCTTTTGCAATCGTTATTGTATGTACTTTTATTCCCTTATTTCAGGAGTAATATGCTAAAATACGGTCATGGAAAACGTACGGAAGATAGTATTTCCAGCGTTGCAAGGAGGATGAGGATTGGCTTTATTTGCCCCGGACGCTATACGCCAGATGACCGATGAAACTACATATTTAGAAGGCAAACGCCTGTATGATTTATATAAAATCGCCCATATGACAGAAGAAACCCTGATGCAGACCCGGCATGTGGAAGCAGTCGTAAAGGACACTCCTTTTCCGGAGGACGTTTTTATCGCCGTTGACGGGAGCCATACCATTCAGGAAATGTACTGTTCCTGCGACCGTTTTTATCACTCCTCGTCTGCACCCTGCCGCCACCTTGTTGCCCTGCTGCTCGAAGCCCCTGCCTTCACCAGTCCTCCGGCTGTAACCGGCTTCGGAACACCCGCTGCGGATAATACGGTGAAAAACCAGTTTTTAGAATACTTTTCGCCCTTTCAGTCACGGGTTGAGGATGTAGGCACGCAGATACATGCTGACTTTTTAATCTCTTTTCCTGTTGATAACCGGAGGCCCGATTTTTTATTTCCAATTGTACAGGTGAAGATTGGGGAAAATCAGCGATACACCGTGAAAAACATTCATCAGTTTATTGAAGCAATGAAAAACGAGGTCCCCTTCCGCCTGGCTCCTTCTTTAACATTTGATCCTGTGTCCTACTATTTTTCAGAAGAAGATCTTCATGTCCTTCAGCTGCTTGCCTCTGTGCTTCGGCATGAGGAATGGGGGTCTTCCTTTCAGGAGCAGTGGATAGCGAGAAGCGGATCAAAAAAGGAAATCGCGGTACCACCTTATGCGGTCGAAAAGCTTTTCAGCCTGCTCGATCTCTGCCCGAATGCCTATATCGCAGATACATACGGTGAAAGGCCCTGGAACGTAACAGACAATTGGCCTTATTCTTTTTTTCTAAACTATGAAAAGGAATCCGATACGCTGACCTTCTCCACTCCACAACAGGAAACGCCGTTTTTTATCAGCGACAGCAGATATTGTTTGTGGGACGGACAGCTGTACTGCCCGGAAAAAGAACTGGCGCGAACCGCAGCTGCCGCCCAGCGAATGCTCATGCAGGCAGAAGGCCAGTGTCTCGTTTTTTCCCGCCAGGAGTTTCTCGATACCTTTTTACACTGGGGCGCTCCGTTAATGAATCACTGCTGCCTGGAAATAGATGAGGAGCTGGAGAAAAATCTTCACATAGAGCCGCTGCAGACAGCCCTTTACCTTTCAAAAGGACACGGAGCTACAATTACCGGGGAGCTAATTTACCGTTACGGATTTAAGGAGTACAGTGCCTTCCGGCCGGACCCCGTTCCGTCTGTCGAAGATTCCTACTTTATGCCCCGGGACCGGCAGCAGGAACACCTGCAGCTCCAATGGCTGCAGCAGAAAGGGTTCCTTCAGGAAAATGACCGCTTCGTCCTTTCTTCCCCGAAAAATATTATTGATTTTTTGTCAAAGGAGCTGGCAGCCCTGCGGCCATATATGGATATTTTCATGAGTGAGGAGGTGGAAAATATGCTTATTCCCGGGGAGAGCCTGGCGTTATTTTCCGACATTCATGCCGGTGAGGGATGGATGAAGCTGTCGCTTACCTCATCTGTAACAGGCGCGTTAGAAACACCCGGGATCTGGAAGGCGCTCCAGGAGGGACAGGAATTCTACAAAACAGAAGACGACCGGTATGTGCCTCTCGATGACGACCTTTTGCAGCGCCTTTCCCGTGCATTACAGCATATGCCAAAGCCGGGACAGGACACAGAAGTCGATTCCGTGCGCTATCCGGCCCATCAGGCATTTAATCTGGACAAATATCTCTCCGGCACCGGCCGCTGGCAGACGACCCTGGATGTCGATGATATGCTTAAAAACATCCAGCATGCTGCTGAAAACCATACCACGCTTGCTGAGCCGCTCGATGTAAAGCTGCGGACTTACCAGCGCGAAGGAATTCAGTGGATGAAGCAGCTCGCTGCCTACCGGTTCGGCGGTATTCTGGCAGACGACATGGGACTTGGAAAAACACTGCAGGCGCTTAGCTTTATTGCGACAGAATACAGGGAAAATCCTGGAGGAGAACCATTTGTTATTATCGCACCCTCCTCACTTTTATATAACTGGAAAAAGGAAGCCGAGCGCTTTTTTCCATCGTTAAGAGTGACCGTCGTTTCCGGCAGCAAAAAAGAACGGGAGCAGCAGATCCAGCAGCAGAGCGATATTTTCATTACCTCCTACCCTTTGATTCGCCGGGACGTTGAGTGGTACAGAGAAACATTTTTCCGTGGCATTCTGCTCGATGAGGCTCAGGCGGTCAAAAACGCCGGGTCCAAAACGGCAAAAGCTGTGAAGCAGCTTCGGGGCCAATACTGCTTTGCCCTGAGCGGAACCCCGGTGGAAAACAGGCTTGATGAGCTGCGGGCAATATTTAGCGTCGTAATGCCCGGGCTGTTTCCAAACAAAAAGCTGTTTTCTTCCTGGAGCCCGGAGGAGGTGCGGGACAGAGCCTCCCCCTTTATTATGAGACGCACGAAAAAAGAAGTGCTCCAGGAGCTGCCTGAAAAGGTGGAAACAACGACTTACTGCGACCTGTCAGCCAGCCAGGCGGACATATACAAAAAAACGCTGCGGAACGTGCAGCAGGAAGCGGACGCCCTGCTTGAAGAAGGAGCAGACGCCAACCGCATGCATCTTCTTTCCCTGCTGACCCGCCTGCGGCAGATCTGCTGCCACCCCGCGCTCGTGGAGCCCGACTACCAAAGCTCCTCAGGAAAGCTTGAAGAACTCGTGCGCATTCTTCACGAAGGGGCAGCAGGCGGCCAACGGATCCTTATTTTTTCCCAATTCACTTCTATGCTTGCTCTTATCAAAAGCCGTCTGGCTGAAGAAGGTATCGATTATTATTATCTTGATGGGAGCACCCCGGGAGAGGAACGGGTGCGCCTTGCTGAAGCCTTCAACGAAGAAGAAGGACCGGATGTTTTCTTAATTTCTCTGCGTGCCGGCGGCACCGGCCTTAACCTAACCGGGGCAGATACCGTAGTTTTGTATGACCTATGGTGGAACCCGGCGGTGGAGATGCAGGCAGCCGACCGCGCCCACCGTCTCGGCCAGACCAGAACAGTGCAGGTAATCCGTCTTATCACTCATGAAACCATCGAAGAAAAAATCCAGCACATGCAGGAGGAAAAACGCCACCTGTATGACCAGGTCATCACTGACGAACAGACCAGCCTGAACACCCTGACCGAAAATGACATCCGCCTCCTATTAACCGGAAGAGCGCAGGAAACCTGATCAACGGCGCAGGCTCTGGAGGAGGTTTGCCTATATAAATTAAAGAAGCAGAAGCGCCCAGCTGGGTGCTTCTGCTTCTTTGTTTACTATTATTGTTCCGGAAGATATCCGGCAACCAACTCAATCAGCGGGTGATGAACAGGAAGCTCAGCGTAATGACTCAAAGCTCCTTTGTATCCTTCCCGGTCGATTGTATTCTGAAGCTCAACGGCCTCTCCGTCTTCGGTTACGTTAAATTGAAGCGCGGCAGCGATAACAAAGGCGAGTGCTTCCGGGCGCTCCCCGGCTTCCTGCAGCTCCACCGCAGGACGGACTAACCGGTCCTTCGGTCCAAGCTTCCGGATCGGCCCGCGGCCCACCCGCGTCACCGGATCGGAAAGATATTTATTTGAAAATCGTCCTTTGATTTTTGTCTGATATTCGCTCTGCTCTTTTTCACCGAACCCATGCTTAATTTGCAGCAGACGGCCGGTTTCCCGGACCGCCGCTTCAAAGGCTCCTGACACCTCCGGATGATCCATCGCTTCTTTCGTGGTTTCACATCCGTATAAAAAGCCGACATACGCAAGCGCTGCATGGCCGGTATTTACCGTAAACAGCTTCCGCTCAATATACGGAGTGAGATCGTCCACATAAGTCACAGCCGGTATATCCGGAGTTTTCCCTTTTAGTAACGGTTCTTCCACAGCCCATTCTAAAAATGGTTCAACGACCACCTTCAATCCCTGACCCTCAGGCTGATTTGGCACAATGCGGTCCACGGCGGCATTCGCAAAGCCGGCAAACCCATCAGTTTTCTTTTTTTCTTCGTCCGTCAGCTGTTCCCAGACGTATTTTTTTAATTCCGCTGTTCCAGCCACCATATTCTCGCAGGCGATAATATTAACCGGACTGGCGTTCCCTTCAGCAGCTTTTTGCTGTAATGCTTTCGCAATAACGGGCGCTACATGCTTTAACACTGCCGGTCCGACGGCCGTGGTAATCAAATCGGCTTCCGCCAGCTTCTGTATAAGAGCGTCTTCCTCTTTCGCACTGTGAAAAGCCTGGACTCCTGAAATCGTCTGAGCAGAGGCTCCGTCTTCGGCGAGCTCTACTACGTATTCGCCCTTGTCCTTCAGCTGCCCGATTAAAGAATCGTTAACATCGGCAAAATACAGCTCGTAACCGGCATCAGACAGCACCTGTCCGATAAATCCACGGCCGATGTTGCCAGCGCCTATCTGTACTGCGATCATGAGAGTTCAACCTCTCCGATCACATCAAGCAGCTCTTCTTTAGAGGAAGCCTGGACCATTTTTTCGATATTATCTCCGTCGGAACACACAATTGCAATCTTCGATAAAATGTTCAGATGCTCATCGCCCTTGCCGGCGATACCAATTAAAATTCTCACTTCATTGCCGTCAAAGTCGACTCCATCCGGCACCTGGACCACTGACAATCCGGAATGGTCCACCCATTCACGCGAATCCTCCGTGCCGTGCGGAATCGCCACGCCGTTGCCCATAAAAGTCGATGTTACCTTTTCGCGCTCAAGCATGCTGTCAATATAGTTTTGCTGCACGTATCCATTATCAACAAGAACGCCTCCTGCCTCACGGATGGCTTCTTCTTTTCCTCCGAGCGATACATTCAATTTTACATTTTCCTTCTGCAGTACTGGTTTAGTCATATGAATTCTCTCCTTCTCCTTAATTTATTTTCCGTTTCAACCATTCCCGAAAAACTTCATCAATATGCTTTTGAATGTCATTTTCTTCCCCACTCCTGAGGGCATCCAGCCGATCGGTATTCATCAGCATCTCTTCACTGATCGTACTCATCAGCTCAAACACTTCTTTTCGTTCCTGCTGTGGTGCAAGCATGACCAAGATACGGTCAACGTCCGTGGTTCTACCGTCCATGGCGGTCAGTGCCTGTGATGCTTCGAGCTCCCACAGCGTCAGGGATGGTTCATTCACCAGAGCGCTCCGCGTATGAAACAACGCTACATTGGTGCCCGGAATCGCAAACCCCTTCGCCTGCTTTTCCCAGATTTCCTCTGCAATACTTCCGGCGTCCTGAACGATATTTTCTTTCTTTATCTCATTTATAATCCAGTAAACAGCCAGTTCAGCGTTTTGTCCGCCCGTCACTTTTCTCATATAAAAGCGGTGATACATTTGTACGGTTAAATCTACGCAAAGCTGTATTTCATATAAACTGAGCGGCGTTTCATGTGCTTCCTTCCGGTTCACTGACACCCCGGCTCTGCTCTGCTCGCGGTAGATGGAATCCGCTGTCCGAAGGACTGCTCCCGTATCTTCTTCATTTAAAAAAGGGTGAACAACTAAATGTGGAAGCGGCTGAGGATCCAGGGGGATCGTAGAGATAATTAAATCATAGCCGTTCATATTCATTTCTTCGAGATCGAGCAGGCTGACATTTTCGAGATCCCCGAGCACAGGTACTTCTTTGCGCAGCCGGCTTTCCAGCAGCTTCGAGGAGCCGATGCCGCTCGAACATACGACAAGCGCATGCAGGGGAGCGGCAGCTTCTTCATGCTCTATTGCCGTTCCGAAATGAAGGACCAGAAAACCTACCTCGGCATCCGGAAGATAGCTCTCCGTAAATACGGTATCTGCTGCCTGCCGAAGCTTCGTAAACAAATCAGCATAATTTTCTTTAATAGATTCCATCAGTGGATTGTGGATTCTCATGTTTTCGCTAAGCCGGTACAGCGCCGGCTCGAGGTGAGCTACAAGCCCTTCATACAGGGAATGGTTCTTCTCGAGCGGCTCTCCCGTTAATCTTCCCATCTCCTGAATCAATGCTTTTGCTTTCATAGCCACCGGCAGGTGCTCTGCCTCCAGCTGGTTTTCCACAGGCGCCCGGAGCTTGGCCCCCCGCAGATGCATCGTAATATAGCCGATTTCTGCTTCTGGAATAGAAAGCTCAAGCACACGCTCGAGCTTTTGAATAATAGCTTCTGCAATCGCAAATTCCTTCGTTTCACGCAGGTTCTCCATGTAGTCCGCATTAATATCAATGCTTTCTCCGACAGAGATACGCTCAATCGCCAGGGTTAAATGGACAATCAGGCCTATATAGGCACTGTCGGCAAAATTCCGCGGAAGCTGGTCCTGCATGTTCGACAGCACCTGCTCCACCGTCGACCAGTGGTTTTCTCCCACCATATCAAGTAAACGTTCAGCTACGCGGCCCTGTTCGGTCTGCACGTTTCGCTCATAAATGTGGTGGCGGATCGAGCTGAGCAGTTCTTTTTCTTCCACATTTTCCGCAATCAGACTGCTCATCGCCCGGCGTTTAGCTGATTCCGGGCCCTGCACTTCCACCCCGTAGCCCCTGCGTCTCACAAGCGTGAGTGAAAATAGCTCAAGCCAGTCTTTGAGTTTATCCAAATCCTGGCTGATCGTTGCTATAGTCACTTTTAATTCAGCGCCAAGCGCCGTTAATTTCACGGGCCCGTCTGACTCCAGAATGAGACAGATCAGCAGAGTACGGCGTTCATCCGGCGTATATTCAATAACGGCTGGACGCTGGAGGCGGAGTCTGATTTCTTTGAAATCCTCCTCCGCTCCTTTAAGCCGCACACCGCTTCCTGTTCGTCTTTCGAGTTCAACCTGTTCGCCGGCAAGCCAGTCCTCCAGCTTATCAAGGTCCCGATGGATGGTCCGGGAGCTTACATTCATCTCTTCAGCTATATCAGCCACTGGCTTTAGCTCCTGATGATGCAAAAGATGCAGCAGTAATTCGCGTTCCCGGCCTGTGAGGTATTCCATCGGTCCCTCCCTCCTTTATTCTCTTGTTTTTAGATCTTCAACCACTTCGTCGTACTTGTCACTTCCAAGGAAGTTTTCCACCGATACGTGTTCAGCGTCCGGCCGTTTCTGCCGTGCCCGTTCGGTTAAATCCTTGTGCGTAATAATCAGGTCAGCGTCGTCCGGAATGTTCGAGATCGATGTGTTCGATACACTGATATCGAGCCCGGCCTTTTTCACTTTGTCCTTCATGACCGATGCTCCCATCGCGCTTGAGCCCATACCGGCGTCACAGGCAAAAATGATTTTGTTTACCGGCGCCTTTGCTGCTGCCGCTGTCCCAGCCGGGGAGCTTTCTTCCACGCCTTTTTTCTGCTTCAAATCTTCAACTACCTCATCATACTTGTCGCTTCCGAGGAAGTTTTCCACCGATACGTGTTCAGCGTCCGGCCGTTTCTGCCGTGCCCGTTCGGTTAAATCCTTGTGCGTAATAATCAGGTCAGCGTCGTCCGGGATGTTCGAGATCGATGTGTTCGTCACGCTGATATCGAGTCCGGCCTTTTTCACTTTGTCCTTCATGACCGACGCTCCCATGGCGCTTGAGCCCATACCAGCGTCGCAGGCAAAGACAATTTTGTTAACATCTTTATCCAAATAAGCGCCGGTTCCAGCTTCGGAAGTCTCGGCTGTTTCCGCATTGGAATGAAGGGCGGACGCTGCCGAGCTTTTCTTGCCTTTCATGCTTTCCATCTTCGCTGTGGATTCTTCAAGAGTTTCTCCTTCATTGGAGCTGAACTTCAAAATCAGAGAAGCAATAATGAATGATACAGCTGCTGAAAGCACTACGCCCAATAAGACTCCGAAGAAATCCCCAGGAGCTGCAAGACCAAGTACCGGGAAAATACTTCCTGGTGACGGCACGCTTGTGAGACCGACGTTAAACAGGGAAAACGTGAATACCCCGGTCATGCCGCCTGCGATAGCCGCAAGAATAGTGAGAGGCTTCGACAATACGTACGGGAAGTAAATTTCATGAATACCGCCCAGGAATTGAATAATCATAGCACCCGGAGCGGAAGCCTTCGAAATACCCGTGCCAAATATAGCAAATGCAAGCAGGATACCTACCCCGGGACCCGGGTTTGGCTCAAGCAGGTACAGAATTGATTTTCCGGCAGAAGCCACCTGCTCTGCTGCGATTGGACTAAGAACCCCGTGGTTAATGGCGTTGTTTAAAAACAGCACCTTCGCCGGTTCAATAATAATACTTGTTAACGGCAGCAGGCCTGTGTTAACTAGAAAGTCCACCGCTCCGCTTAAAACATTCGTCAACCATTGCACAACCGGACCAATGGCAAGAAGACCGAAAATCGCCAGAAAGAAGCCGATAATACCTGCAGAAAAGTTGTTTACGAGCATTTCAAAGCCCTGACGGATTTTCCCTTCGACCAGCTTGTCGAATCCTTTAATGGCAATACCGCCGAGCGGGCCCATCGCCATAGCTCCAAGGAACATCGGGATATCAGCACCAGCCACAACGCCTATTGTCGCAACCGCACCGACGACCCCGCCGCGGACGTCGTGGATAATTTTCCCGCCCGTGTAACCAATCAAAAGCGGGAGCAGATAAATGATCATCGGATCTACCAGTGTTGCTAAAGTTTCGTTTGGCACCCAACCGGATTCGATAAATAATGCCGTAATCAGTCCCCATGCAATAAAAGCACCGATATTGGGCATGATCATGCTGCTTAAAAAGCTGCCGAACTTTTGAACCCTTGAGCGGATGCTTTTTTTCTGCGGTGCATTTTCTGTTGATGCACTCATTGTGTTTCCCCCTTTTTTTGGCCCAAATATATTGATGACAATAATGAAATGATTTCTTGATGAAATATGGACCGTTCATTTTTAGTATTCGCTTACACCTTCATTTTATGGGGATTCCCGAACAAACACAATTAAAGAAAAATACAAATACGACAGTATCAATGTTGACACGATTAAACAAACAGGCTCAAATGCTTTAAAGCACCTCAGTCCCTTCCTGGCTTTATTATTTATATGTATTATTCGCTGTCTTTTCTCCGGCATCCTTTATTTCATAAAAAAAATGCCGCACACAGGCGCAGCATTTTTTCTTTACCGGGTTGGAGGAGCCATAAATTCAGGTCCTACCGGATCTTTTACGTGTTTATTTACAATTTCGTTCACGGCTTTCATATCCGTCTGGTCGAGCTGCCAGTTCATAATTTCCTCAATGCCGTTCATCTGGTCCGGACGGCGGCCTCCCCACAGGGCTGTACTTGTTCCGGGCTGATCCAGCACCCAGCGGACAGCCAGATGAATCACGCGCTTATCGTATTTATTTTGCACGTATTGATCGAGTTCGTTTACCGCCGCAATGTACTGCGGAAAACGGTCCTGCTGAAACTTCGGATCCCCGTTGCGGAGATCATCACCTTCAAATGTCGTGTCTTTCGTCATTTTACCGCTCAACAGTCCGCGGCACAGCGAACCGTACAGCAGCGTGGAAACGTCCTGCTTTTCGGCATAAGGCAGAATGTTTTCTTCAATGCCCCGTTCGAAAATATTATACGGCGGCTGGATAACATGAACCGGTGCCGTTTTTTGAAATTCTTCGATCTGCTCCACAGTAAAATTACTGACCGCTATTGCGCGGATTTTTCCTGCATCCAGTATTTCTTTCATGGCTCCTGCCGTTTCGGCCATATCTGCTTTAGGATCCGGCCAGTGCACATGATAAATATCGATATGGTCAGTCTGAAGCCGCTGCAGGGAATCATCAATTTCCCGGTGGATCCGGGCAGCCGTACCGTCCCGGAAGGCACCTTCATCGTTCCAATTCATACCGCACTTGCTCGACAGTACAACGTTTTGCCGTTTATTATCCTGTTTTAACGCCTTCCCGACAATTTTTTCTGACTCTCCGAGCCCGTAAGCAGGAGCAGTATCCACAAGGGTAATGCCTTTATCAAGAGCTGCATGTATCGTTTCAATCGACTGCTTTTCATCTGTTCCGCCCCATTGTGTGCCGCCAATCGCCCACGTTCCCAGCCCTATCCGGGACGGACGCAGATCTGTGCCGGCAATGGAAGTATGTTCCATATTGAAAGTCTCCTTTGTATGATGCGTAGTCGAACATACTTTTCCTCCTGTACCGGGATTTTAAACCATGTCACTTTTCAACTCTTCTACGATAGATGTTCCCTTCTCACTACTTTTATCCTGCCACTGCCACTGTTCGTGCAAACGGATCCTTCCGTCCTCCAGCACTTCCGGGACCGAGTAACACTTGCCGCCGCGGAGGCTCCAGTCCTCGTTTACGTGATTGTAGCGGAATTCCAGGTCGCCATTGGCATGGACTTTTCCAATTAACACGCCGGAAACGACTTCGCCTCCAGAATAACGGGCCCGAAGCACTGACCCGTCCTGTTCATAATGAAAAACGGTCTGGCCTGATACCTCTCCGCCTGCGCTGTTTTCTATGCCTGCAAACTGTCTGCCGTGATAGTTCACTGTTTTTCCTCCTTCATTGTCCGAGCGAACGGGCTAACTGATTTGAAAACATGATGACCGCTAAAAAAAATGGACCGGATCCTGCCATGATCCAGGCAATCGTCTGTGCCTGCACAAACTGAGAAATAAAAAATGACATGGAGGAAGCCATGGTCACCACGACAAAAAAGCCGTCGAGCTGATAGGCGTAGATAATCGATACGCCGTAAAAAATGCCAAGAAAACCGAAAAAAAACGTACCCAGAATTGGATACAGAATATGATACTGATACGGCTCCACAAGCTTAAGCAGAAGCACCCCGACGATCGAGCCAAGATACGTGCATACCGCCAAAAGAAAGGCCAGATTGGGAAAAAGCTGTACCTCCCCGAGGATAATTGTATAAAATATAAATAACAGCAGGGTCACCGTACAGGCGGCTCCGCTGCCCTTTAAATACTCCCTCAGCATATCTGTCGATGTCTCCATGGAATCCTCTCCCTGTTTTTCCTTGTTTTCATATTATATCAGACAAACCTGTATCCTTGTCGTTTCTTTCTTTTTCCCATTATGCTACGATAGTATCGGTAAATTTTAGGGAGGTGTTCATCATTGGAGAGGGGTAAACGTTTAGCAATTATGATAGAAACAGCATTCATGGCTGCTCTCTCTTTTATTCTAGGATTTCTTGAATTCGGCGGACCGTGGCTCGCCGGCGGTTCGATTTCTTTTATTATGGTTCCTATTTTTTTAATGGCGTTTCGCCGCGGATGGAAAGCGGGGCTTGCGACAGGGTTTCTGGCAGGAATGCTCCAGCTTCTGCAGGGAGCTACCATCGTCCATCCCGTGCAGCTTGTACTTGAATACCCGATCGCTTACACGGTGCTTGGTTTTGCTGCCATTTTCACGACCCACGCTGTCTTCCGGGAGCGGATTCCTTACCTTTTAATGCTTATTGGCATTGTTTTCGGGGCACTGCTTCGCTACATCGACCACTTTGTCTCAGGCGTCATCTGGTTTGGCAGCTACGCACCGGAGGGGACACCTGTTGTGGCGTATTCGGCGCTCTACAACGCTTCATATTTAATTCCGCAAACTATTATTACCGTTATTATTCTATTTGTTATCGCAAAATACCGCCCGAAATTTTTTGACCAGCCAAAATGGAAATAGGCACGGGGCTTTAAAGCGGCAGGACAACTGCCGCTTTTTTCTATAGTAGTTACGTTTCCTTTTACGGGCGGAGGGGAAAAAGCTTATTAATAACTTTTGAGGAGGTCGTCAGCCATGCAGCCAATCAATACCGCTATTATCGCTTTTGGTTTTTCAGGCTCTGTGTTTCACACACCTATTATCGAAAAAAGCGATCATTTTAATATCCGCCTCGTTTCATCCTCGAGTGCAGAAAAAGTACATGAGCGGCTTCCGGGCGTTGAAGTTACCGATGAAGCAGAGGAGGCCTGCCGGCGCGACGATATTGATCTTGTTGTTATTACGAGTCCGAACACGACGCATTACCCTCTGGCCAAAGCTGCCATTGAAAACGGCAAGCACGTGGTACTGGAAAAACCATTCGTGCCTACATATGAGGAAGCGGTGGAATTGACAGAGCTCGCCGAAGCAAATGATGTTGTTTTAAGCGTGTATCACAATCGCCGATGGGACGGTGATTTTTTGACGATCCGTTCCCTGGTGGAAGCAGGTTCGCTTGGCGACGTTCATACCTTTCAGGCGGCCTGGAACGACTATGCTCCGGAGGTGGAGGGCCTGTGGCGTGAGCAGGATCTGCCGGGCTCGGGCAGCTGGTTTGACTTAGGCGCCCATTTCATTGATCAGGTGCTTGAGCTGTTCGGTATGCCGGAAACCATTTTCGCTGACCTCGAAATGCAGCGCCCGAAAACGAATAATACCGATTATTTTCACGCGATTCTCGGTTATCCAAACCAGCGGGTTATTTTACAGTCCAGCTTTCTTGCCGTTGGAGAGGTCCCGCGCTATATTGTGCATGGAACCAAAGGCAGCTTTGTGAAATACGGCTTTGATCCCCAGGAGGAAATGCTGATTAATGGGATAACGCCCGGGGACGAGAGATGGGCTGTGGAGGATGAGGCTTACTACGGAACGTTTACCGATGCCTATGGCGGAACAGAAAAGATCCCTACCCATCAGGGATCGTATGAGTCCTATTATGAAAAGATCGCCCGGGCTATTCAAAAGGATGGCAAAAATCCGGTGACCGCCATTGAAGCGAGCAGAGTTATACGTTTGCTGGAGCTCGCCGAAAAAAGCAATTGGGAACAAAGGGTCATTCCAGTTTCGTTTAATAAATAAAAAGCTTCTTTCCACAAGCCCTCATATAGACGGGATTTTCCCACTCCCGTCTGCATGGGGGTTATTTTTCTTTCCGGAAAAGGGGCTGCGGATGTATTTCGCCGGCCCTCACCAGGAATGGATCGAAAAATCCAGATCCTTTTTTAAATGACTTTTCATCAATGCTTCTGCCTTCTCCTCCTCGTGGTTTCGAACCGCTTCAAGTATGGCCTCATGTTCCTCAATCAGACGCGGCCTCTGGTGATATACTACTGTTCTCCGGAATAAAAAAATAACTGACTGCATTCGTTCAATCGTATCGATTAGTACGTCGTTATTGCTCGCCCTGACGATAATATCGTGGAATTCTTTATTTGCCTCCATAATTTCTTCCGTGGTGCCCTGCTTCGCAGTTTCTATACATCTCTGCAGACCTTCCATCCGGTCAGGCCCCATGTAACGGGCGGCCTGGCGGACAGCAAACCCTTCGAGCAGCATCCGCACATCAAACGTATTCATTAAATCCTTAATCGTCGGATTGATCACCCGCTTATCTTTAATTAAGCCCTCCTCTTCAAGCTTGCGCATCGCGTCTCTTACAGGGGTCCGGCTTACCCCGAGTTCGTCTGCAAGCTTCACTTCCGTTAATTTTTCCCCGCGTTCATATTTTTCCTCAAATATGGCATCCCGAATTTTTTCATATGCCGTATCTGAAGCCGAATGCTGTTGCTTCATCTTGTTCCCACCCCTTCTGGTGCAATCTTCTGTTTTCATTTCTTATTCTCATTATACCTATTTAATAGAAATCAAAACAACTTGCCGTTTAATGTATACAATAAATATATAATTGTGTACAATAATTCCATTGTAAACCTTATCACTTTTAATAAAAAACGCTTTTCCTACTTAATAAACTGAAGGAGTGGAACCATATGAATATTGGACAAATTGGTTTAGGCATCATGGGAGGGCCGATGGCTGAAAATCTTCTGAAGGCCGGTTTTGCAGTGAAGGGCTTTGATATCCACCCTGCAGCCAGGCAGCGGATAACGGAAGCAGGCGGGGAAGCTGCCGATTCTGCCAGAAAAGCAGCCGAAGACAGTGACATTATTATTACCATGCTACCTACAACAGCTATACTCGATGAAGTAATAAATGGTATTCTGCCGGTCGTAAAAAAAGGAGCAGTCGTGATTGATATGAGCTCTGTCTCCCCCGTGGATTCCAGGCGCTGGGCAGAAAAGCTTCAGGAAAAAGAAGCAGCCTTTCTGGATGCCCCCGTAAGCGGCGGGGAGCCCAAAGCGATAGACGGTACACTTTCCATCATGGCGGGCGGGGATGCTCACGCCTTTGCCACTGTTTATCCAGTGCTCTGTGCTGTTGGCACAGATGTCACACACGTCGGTGAAGTGGGCGCTGGTTCCACCACGAAGCTCGCCAATCAAATATTAGTAAATGTCACGATGGCAGCCATGTCAGAAGCAGTCCTCCTTGCCTCCAAAGCTGGAGCGGACATTGATAAGGTATATGAGGCTATCCGCAACGGCCTGGCCGGCAGCAGTGTGCTCGACGCAAAAATCCCGAAAATTCTCGAACGGGACTTTACTGCAGGCGGACGGATTGATATTAACTTAAAGGATCTGTCCAACGTCCTTCAGACCGGGAAATCACTCGGGGTTCCCCTGCCGCTTTCGTCGGACGTGGCTGAAATGTACGAGTCCATGGTCGCACACGGCAAAAAATCCGACGATCACAGCGGCGTGCTCCAGCATTATGAAATGCTTGCGAACTATTCAGTGCCAAAAGGAGGAAAATACGAATGACCGAAATCAATGATTATATTAACTCTCTGCCTGCTTATGATGAAAAGAACGTAGATGCTTTTTTTAAGGAAGCTGCTAAAAATATACCTCACAAAATCATTTCCCTCGACGATGATCCGACTGGTGTGCAGACGGTTCACGGCGTACCAGTTTATACAGACTGGGAAGAGGAAACGATCCGGGAGGCATTTGAAGACGCACGGCAGCTGGTGTTCATTCTTACAAATTCACGTTCCTTTTCTGAAGCCGAAACAACGAAGGTTCATACCGATATCGCAGAGCGAATAGCCCGCGTGGCTGAAGAAAAAAATCAGCCGTTTCTGCTGATCAGCCGGGGAGATTCCACCCTGCGGGGGCACTACCCGCTCGAAACAGAGGTTTTAAAAGACAAGCTGGAAGCCCGGACAGGCAGGGCGGTGGACGGAGAAATTCTTCTTCCCTTTTTTGAACAGGGAAACCGGCGGACCGTTTTCGACATGCACTACATTCAGCAGGGGGAAACCTTTGTACCCGTTGCAGAGACGGAATTTGCCAAAGACCGGATGTTCGGATTTGCTTCAAGCCACTTAGGGGAATATGTAGAAGAAAAAACAAACGGCCGGTTTAAAAAGGAAGACGTTATTTCCATCTCTATCGACGAGCTCCGGGCTCTCGACTTCGACGCGGTCGAAGCTAAACTCGAACAGGCATCGTCCTTTCAAAAGATTATCGTCAACGCTGTCAGTGAAACAGATGTTAAAGTATTCTGCACTGCCCTCTTCCGGGCCGTGCAAAACCGCAAAAACTTTCTATTCCGGACGGCGGCGACATTTACTAAAGAAATTGGCGGCATCACCCGCAAACCATATTTAGAGGCGGGCAGCCTCTTTGTGCATCAAAGTGATAATGGCGGTCTGGTTATTATCGGCTCCCATGTGCAAAAATCAACGGAGCAGCTCGAAGCCCTAAAACAGCTGACCGATATTTCATTTGTGGAATTTTATTGCCCTGCAGTGATGGATGAAGAGGCATTCCAGAAGGAAATCCGCCGTGTCCAGCAGCTCGTCGATAACTCCATTGAGCAGGGAACGACGGTGTGTGTCTACACTTCCCGGGAGCGCATTGACTTAGGGGAAAACCGAAAAGAAGAAGAGCTGGCGTTATCTGTAAAAATTTCTGATGCAGTAACAAATTTTGTGAAGAACGCTGCTTATCAGCCGGCGTTTGTCATTGCAAAAGGCGGTATTACATCGAGCGATGTCGGCACGAAGGGGCTGCTCGTTAAAAAAGCAGAAGTACTCGGGCAGATTGCTCCCGGCGTACCCGTCTGGCAGACAGATGCCAAAAGCCGTTTCCCGGGAATTCCATATGTAATATTTCCGGGAAATGTAGGAGAAAAAGACACATTAAAGCTTGTGGTACAAACGCTCCAAGAGCATCTATAATACAAAAAACCGGCGGGACAATTTACAGGCTCCCCGCCGGTTTTTCTATTTTTCCTGCTTTTCTGCCGGCCCATCCAAAAGGCTGCGAAGATTTCTTGCAGCATTCTCCGGCGCGTCTGCCAGACTGATGGCAGAGATCAGCGATACCCCGTCCGCCCCTGCCTCCACAATATCAGCAGCGTTGGAGGCATCGATGCCGCCAATCCCTACAATTGGAAGGACGATGCCTTCTTCCCGGAGCCGGCGGATACCTTCAAGCCCGACCGGAGTTTTGGCATCTTCCTTAGTATCCGTCGCAAACATCGGACCCACGCCCAGATAATCCGCCCCGTCTGCAGCCGCCCGGTGCGCCTCTTCAATAGTGCGCACAGATACCCCGACCACCATGCGGGAAGGGCAGCGTTCCTTGACTTTGGAAGCCGGGTCGTCCTCCTGCCCGATATGAATTCCGTCTGCTTCGAGCCGGATCGCCATATCCACGTCGTCATTCACAATAAACGGGACATGAAAAGCAGCACATTGAGCCTTCATCTTCCGGCCAAGCCGCCACTTTCCCTCTTCAGACAGCGCCCCCCGGCCTTTTTCGCGGAACTGGAAGCACGTAATACCGCCCTGAAGAGCTTCCTGCAATACCTGCTCCGGATTTCTTCCGCCTGTATTGTTGCTTCCCATAATAAAATACAGCTTCAGCATCTTTTTATCCATGGTTTCAGCCCTCCTGGGATTCCTGTTTGACGCGGATATAGTGGCGCAGATCCATTTCCTGCGTTGCATGGAGGGCGTTCAATAACTCAATTTGAAAGGAGCCCGGCCCTTCCCTTGTCGTTAAACTGCCTGCAATTTCCGCCGCTGCGCCGTAATAGGCATGCGCGGCTGCCACTGCCCCGGCCGAATACTGAACGGTTAAAAAGGAGGCTGCGATCGAGCTGAGAAGGCAGCCGGTGCCGGTTACTTTTGTCAGCAGTGTATGGCCGTTCTGCACGATAAATACTTCGCCCTGATGAGCGACTGCGTCCTCCACTCCGGTCACCGCTGCAATTACTTCAAACTTTCTTGCAGCTTCTTTAGCGAGCACTGGGTTGTCTGCTTCTCCTGAAGCGTCCACGCCCTGTATGTTCCCGCTTTCGCCGAGCAGCGCTGCCATTTCTCCCGCATTTGCCCGGATCAGCGCTACATCCAGTTCGTCAAGAAGAGCAAGTGCCGTTTCCGTCCGGTAAGCCGTTGCACCTGCCCCTACAGGATCCAGAATGATGGGGATGCCTTTTTCATTAGCTGCTTTGCCAGCGAGCCGCATCGCCTTCACCTGTTCCCGGTTCAGCGTGCCGATATTTAGTACGAGCGCATTCGCCGCTTTAGCCATTTCCGCTGCTTCCTCCGGCGCGTTTGCCATTACCGGGGATGCGCCCATGGAAAGCAGTCCGTTTGCGGTGAAATTCGTTACGACGGTATTTGTAATATTATGAATCAGCGGCCGTGTTTTTCGTACGTTCTCCAACAGGCCTATAACCTCTTTTGCTTTCATGCCGATCCCTCATTTCTTTATTTTAATAGTTGATCGAGTGGAACGCGTACTCCCCAGTGATTGACCGGTCCATTGCCTTTACCGATCTCCAGGGGGTGTGCAATCGCATCGGTAATATATTCCTTGCTTTCCTGTACTGCTAAATAGATGGACTTGCCCCTTGCAAGCTTCGCGGCAATTGCGGCTGATAGTGTACAGCCTGTTCCGTGCGTGTGCTTTGTATCCGTCCGCGGCGAACGGAAATAATGAATTTCTCCATCGACATACAAAATATCGACTGCGTCTTCTTTCATATGGCCGCCCTTGACAAGCGCAGCCCTGGCCCCTAATTCATCAACAATTTTTTTGGCAGCTGCTTCCATCTCCTCGAGGGACTGGACCTGAAGGTCCGTCAGGCTTGCTGCTTCAGCCATATTCGGCGTAACGACTGCGGCCAGAGGAAGAAATTCATTTTTCATTACTTCAAGCGTCTCCTTCTCAGCCAGGGAATCTCCGCTTGTGGCAACCATCACCGGGTCAATAACCACCGGCAGGGCATGTTTTTTCAGCATGTTCACCGTCGTGCGGATCATATCCGGCGTTGCGATCATTCCGGTTTTTACCGCATCCGGCATAATATCATCAAAGATGGAATCCAGCTGGGCCTGAAGCAATTCAATGCTCATATGCTCCACCCTTTGGACCCCGGTCGTATTTTGTGCGAGCACGCTAGTAATAGCAGACATTCCATAGGCTTCACATTCCTGAAATGCCTTCAGATCAGCCTGGATCCCAGCTCCACCGGTAGGGTCTGTTCCAGCGATGGTCAATACTTTAGGTACTTGTGGCATTCGTTATATCCTCCTTTAGAAGGAATCCTGCTTTAGGTTCAAAAAAAGCTCACCCCCTGAAAGTAGAGAGTGAGCTTTGGCGTATACGTACGTATTTGTATAAAACGAAGCTCCACTTCCCTACGCTGGCACTACCCAGATCAGGTTCGAAGGGACCAAGAATGGTTCTTGTCTCAGCGCAGGCGCCCCTAGCGGATTCCTTACTATTTTTCTTAATCGTACGTGACGCACAGTCCTAATGTCAATTTTTTTCATTATCGCCGGATTTTTTATTTTTGTCCGGATCACTCGAAGAACGGTCCCGTTTTTCTGTTTCTGATTTACCAACGATGCGTTCGAGAAGGTATAGGATATCATCCCGGGACATATCCTCCCGATTTTTATTTTCTATATTCTCCATGTCGTTGCTGGTTTCTGTAGCTTCATTGTTCTGCTGGTCTTCATTGTTATTCCGTTCTTCCCCATTCTGTTCTTCCTGTTCTCTTTTTTCCCGTTCCTTGCGTCTTTCTTCGACTTCCCAGCCGTACATGTAGCCTCCGTCCGGCATGGCGAATTTTTTATTCATGCTTCTTGTTTCTTTAGTAAACAAGGTATAGAGTGTTGGAATAATAAACAGCGTCAGGAACGTACTGCTGATGAGACCGCCGATGACTGCAATACCCATTGGCTGCTGAATTTCTGCTCCTTCCCCGAACCCAAGGGCGAGCGGAAGCACGCCAAGGATAGTCGTAGAAGCTGTCATCAGTATAGGGCGTGCCCGCTTTTTCACAGATTCAATGACCGCTTCCCTTACCGGCAGCCCCCGCTCCACCAGCTGATTCGTATAATCGACAAGCACAATCGCATTGTTAACAACAATACCGGCAAGCACAATTAAGCCGATAAATACGGTAATACTGAGCGGTGTCTGGGTCGCAAACAGGGCAAGCATAACACCGATCACCACCAGCGGCACGCTGAACATTACCACAAATGGGTATTTGAATGATTCAAACTGGCCTGCCATAACGAGGTAAATGAACACTACCGCCAGAAGGAAGGCAAACACAAGACTTTGAATGCTGTCATCAAGAAGCTCCTGTTCGCCGGAGAAGTTCAATGTCGTCGCCGCTCCGGTATCTACGTCGTCGATCGTGTCTTCAATTAACGTAGAGGTTTCATTCAGGCTCGTACCGGAGCCGTAGGTGACTGTAAATTCAGTACTGCGTTCCTGGTCAAGCCGGTTAATGACTGCCGGCCCCTCTCCTTCTTCAATATCAGCCACGTCGCTTAAGCTGACATATTCTCCTTCCGGAGTAGCGAGCTGCAGGTTTTCAAGGTCTTCCTGGTTTTCAAGGGAATCCTCTGCATACTGCACGTTCACGTTCAGCGGCCCTTCGTTATCCGTCTGAATTGTCGACGCCACTTCTCCGCTTGTGGTGCTGTTCACCGTCTGGGCGATTTCAGCCGGCGTCAGGCCATTATCCTGTGCCTCGTCTTCGTTAATCTGCACCTGGATTTCCGGAGCAGTTTCTTCATCTGACGTTTCTACGTTTCGTATAGTATTTTCACTTTCAAGCTCCGACTGCACGGCGTCTGCATCTTCAGCGAGCCGTTCTTCATTTTCGTTTGAGAGTGTAAATTCTACGGAATTTGCTTCTCCCCCGCCAATGGCTGCAGACGACGATAACGAAATATCTGCCTGCTCATCAGTGTTTTCCACGTCGGATTCAATTTCTTCAATCATTTCCTCTGTCGATATATCCCGGTCTTCCAAATCCTCCATCGTAACTGTAATTGAGGCCTCATTGGATCCGGAGCTTCCGCCGCCTCCGGCTGCTACTCCGCTGCCGCCCGAGCCGACTACCGCCATATAGCTTGCAATCTCATCCTGGTCTTCAAGCACGCTTTCAATTTCGTCGACCGTTTCTCCGGTCGTTTCCAGATTTGTGCCGTTTTCTTTTTCAACATTGATCGTGAAAAAGCCCTGGTCTGTCGTCGGGATAAAGTTCACCCCGGTCTGGGCAATGCCGCCGGCTCCTCCAAGCAGCAGAAGAAGCGTCAGCAGCAGAGCGACCGCGCGGTGGCCGAGGACCCAGCGGATTGAACGGTCCAGAAATCTCATCGGCCGTGATTTTTCGCGTTTTGCTTCCCTGTCTTCCGGCAGTGGCTTCAGCACACGGCTTGCAATCATTGGTACTACCGTGACAGCTACAAGCAGGGATGCAAGCAGACTAAAGGCTACCGATAAAGCAAAGGCCTGGAAGATCTCGCCGACAATACCGGAAATAAAGACTATCGGCAGGAAGACGGCGACTGTTGTCAAGGTCGAAGCTGTAATCGCCCCGGCCACTTCCTTCGTGCCGTCGAGAGCGGCCCGTTTAGGGAGCTTTTTCATCGATAGGTGCCGGTATATGTTTTCAATAACTACTATCGCGTTATCGACAAGCATCCCGATGCCAAGAGCCAGACCGCCCATCGTCATCAAGTTTAAGCTCACATCGGTAAAGTATAGAAACGCAAATGTCACAATTACCGAAAACGGTATCGCAATACCAATAATGAGCGGCGTCGTCAGGTTTCTTAAGAAGAAGAAAAGAACAACCATGGCGAATACGCCGCCGGCAATTAACGCAAGTGCTACGCTGTTAATGGACTGCTGAACGTACTCCCCTTCATCGTAAATTATCGTAGTCTCGAGATCATTATACTGATCTTCTTCAAGCAGATCGTCCAGCGTCTCGTTAAAGTCCGTGGAGACCTGGGCCGTATTGGCATCTGATTCCTTCAGCACTGTCATCTGAATGCCGGGCTCCTGGTTCACTTCAGTGTAGGCCGTCTGTTCCTCAGTCGTGCGCTCTACTTCCCCTACATCGCCGACAGTAACTGTATCACCATTTTCATCCTGTCCGACCGTCACTTCCTGCAAATCTTCAGCCCCGTTCAGTTCATTGACTGTGCGGGTCGTTAATGTGCGCTCTCCGGAGGTAATCGTGCCTCCCGGCTGCGTAATATTATTTGCCTGTACAGCGTTTGTGACGTCGGACTGGGTGACATTATTGTCTTCGAGTGATTCCTGGTCCAGTGAAATTTCGAATTCTTCATCCAGGCCGCCGCTTGTATCAACACTTGCGACTCCTTCAGTGCGTTCGAGTTCGGTTATAATGTCTTCCACCTGGCTCTGGGTTTCAGCCAGATCATTTCCTTCGGAAAATGCAGCCATTTGAATCATGCCCTGAGCATCGGGATCAAACTCGATAAAGGAAGGGTCTCCCGCATCATCCGGCAGGCTGGCATTATTCATGGCGTTATTGATATCCTGCTGTACGTCCTCCACCGAAGTGCTCCATGAGAGTTCAAGCAGTACAAGACTTGTGCCTTCCTCCGACTGTGAGGTCATGCGGTCGAGTCCTTCGATAGTGGAAAGCTGTTCTTCCATCGGTTCTGTGACGCTGCTTTCAATTTCCTCCGGGCCGGCGCCCTCATAGTTGGTCGCTACAGCTGCGACTGGCGGTTCAATCTCTGGAAACAGCTGTAAAGGCAGATTGGTCAGCGATACGAAACCCATCATGATAAATAAAATCATGCCGACAATCGTCAGTTTCGGCCGCCGGATAGATGTGCGGGTAATTTTCATGCATCGTTCCTCCATTGGTATGTATATTTCGATAGTTCATCGTCTAAACTGTTAAGTAACTTAACTACATAAACAACCTTAAACGACTGGGTGGCTTCCGTCAATGAAGATGCATGAGGGACCTGCTGCTTTTATTTTTTATAGGCGTTATTAATTTCTTTCTCCAGCCGATGTATAACCTGATTTGCCTGCTTTAACTCTTCAAGCGGTATTTTGGCGATATACTGGTCGACGATATAATGCTGGAAATTTGCCAATTCTTCTTTCAGCTTCCGCCCTTTCACCCCGTATACAAGCTGGGTTTCTCTTTTGTTTTCTTTATTGGCAGCACGGTAAAGAAGATCTTCTTCTTCAAGACGCTTCATCGCCTGGCTTACCGCACTTTTTGAAATGCGCAGCCGGTGGGCCATCTCTGTTAATGTCAGACCCTCGTGCCGCAGATTTATAAAAAACAGTGCTTCCTGGCGGGTAGTTAAGTGCAGCTCTCCAAGCATCGGCACTTCCGGCTGGAGCAGTGTACTAATATTTTCAAGCGTATTTACCGCCTGTTCGAACAGTTCTCTATGCGTAGATGGTTCCATTTCGTTCATTTCGCTCATCCTTTTTTTTCAGCTTTCTTTTCGGCAAAATGCGACTCTTCATGCATATAGGCGCCTACCGCTCCGCTGAATTCTCCGTAAGGAAGGAAGCATGGTTCTTTTCCGCGGAGCTTCGTATAGCCGCCAATAATTTCTTTTAAATGGTCGTGCTTATCAAATGTGGAACCAATATACACGATGGAAACGGTGTTCAGCCGGTCGGCCATCTGCACACTCATCGTCGTGATCGTTTCACCAATCATACGTACAACAGCAGCGATATAGTCTTTGTTTTCATAATCATTGTTTTTCATATTCATAATATTTCCGAAGTTGCTGGCCGTAAGATCTCCGGAAATCGGAGGCTCTTCATCAGTATAAATATCCTTTACCTTAACGTTCAGCGACCGTCCGTCCCCTTCTTTTCCAAGCCGCAGTATTTCTTCATACGCCTCTATACCAGTAAGAAGATAGGAAAGACCGATAAGCGTTCCTCCTCCCACTCCACTGCCGCCGACGCGCTCGTATTCCTTTGGGCCGGCAAAATGTATGGAGGTCCCGGTCCCAACGTTTGTAATAATATACGTATCTCCGTAAGGCCCGTCTTCATTAAAACGCTTCCGCATATATGAAACTCCCTTACAGGTAGCTTCAAATTCACTGATAGGCTCTGCAGGCCAGGGCAGAGACTTCCGCAGCGTTTCCGCCTTCCCTCCCGTAATATGAATAACTGGATTGTCGACCCGGTCTTCAATCCATGTCTGCACCTGCTCCATGTCGGTGAGAGGTATTTTTTTCAGCTCCCATTCATCGTTTACACGGTAAGCAATTTTAATCAGCGTACCTCCTGCATCAATACCGACTACTTCATTTTCCATTCTTCTCCCCCTGTCCCGCATTCAAATAGTTATATCTTCTGTCGTCTCTTCGTATTTTATCCTACTTCCTGACGAATTGAAAACGATGCAGCACGCCACTCCTTCCTGTTTTTCTCAAAATTACAGGTTTCCTGCTTCGCAACGGCGTTAATTTTGTTAAAATAATACTACTGCCTAATACGCAGGTATCTATAAATTTAACAAGGTCCTCCGTTTCAACATAGAGGAAGAATGGGGAAAGCAGATGGGCTTCGAGATATTATCCATTTTCTTAGCAATATTATCGGTTTTTAATTTATTTTTCGCCTTTGTCATTATCTTTATTGAAAAACGCAACGCCACCGCCATCTGGGCCTGGATTATGGTGCTGTTTTTTATTCCCTTTTTAGGATTTGTACTTTATTTAATTTTCGGGCAGAACCTGACCAGAAAACGCCTGTTTGACTGGGCAGATATCGAAAAGATCGGAATTGAGGAGCTGATTCAGGAGCAGATGCATACACTGCGTAACGGCACCTTTCAATTTTCAGATTCTGTCTCCTCCAAGCACCGGGACCTGATCTACATGCAGCTTGCAAACGATGGGTCGGTGCTTACGAAGGAAAACGACGTCCGGGTGTATACGGACGGCCACGAAAAGTTCGATAATCTGATTAAAGATATCGAGAAGGCTCAGGATCATATTCATGTGCAGTACTACATTCTTCGAAGCGACAACCTCGGACGACGGGTTATCGAAGCATTAAGGAAAAAGGCAGAAGAGGGAGTCGTCGTCCGGCTGCTCTACGATGACATGGGCTCAAGAAAGATGCGTAAAAAAGCACTCCAGGGCCTGGAAGCAGCCGGCGGGGAAGCAGCTGTCTTCTTCCCGAAGCGTCTTCCGATTATTAATTTACGCCTCAATTACCGCAACCACCGGAAGATTGTTGTGATAGACGGCAAAACCTCCTACGTTGGCGGGTTTAATATTGGCGATGAATATCTTGGACTCAGCAAAAAGTTCGGGTACTGGCGGGACACCCACCTGCGTCTGGAGGGACAGTCTGTTAAAACAGCGCAGACACGGTTTATTCTCGACTGGAACCAGGCTAACTCCAGAAATCCCATTCATTACGAAGAGCGTTATTTTCCTACTCTCGCAGAGCCTGGGGAATGCAGTATGCAGATTGTGTCGAGCGGTCCGGACTCCGAATGGGAGCAGATTAAAAACGGGTATATAAAAATGATCAACTCCGCCAAGCATTCAGTTTATATTCAGACTCCCTACTTTATTCCGGACGAGAGTCTGATGGATGCCATCCGGATCGCTTCTTTATCCGGGGTCGATGTCCGCATCATGATCCCGAGCATGCCCGATCATCCATTTGTGTACTGGGCCACGTATTCTCACGTAGGCATTGTTCTTCGTGCCGGCGCCCGTGTTTATATTTACAACAATGGCTTTATCCATGCCAAAACGATCATGGTGGATGACGAAATCAGTTCGGTGGGCACGGCCAACATCGACGTTCGCAGCTTCCGGCTGAACTTCGAAGTGAACGCTTTTATCTATCATGCGGAAACAACGAAACAGCTGACCGATACCTTCCTGTACGATATGAATACGTACTCCTCCGAGCTCACCCTAGAGGCGTACCGGCAGCGCTCGCTCTGGATCCGTATCAAGGAAGCAGTATCCCACCTTTTATCCCCGATTCTATAAACGGTGCAAAAATCCGCTGCCTCCCAAAGAGAAGCAGCGGATTTTTTATGTTTTCCACAGACCGGCGAGACTCCGGGCCCAGTTTTCGATGTAGCGGGTGCTTTCCTGCATTGCCTCCTCCAGGGAAACGATACCCGGCACCATACTGAAAGCAGCATCAATGCCCGCTTCGTACACCTTCTCATAACCATCACCGAGCTGGCCGGCAACTGCAACGACCGTACTTCCTTCAGGGGATGCCTTCGCTACTCCAACCGGCGTTTTACCAAATACGGTCTGGGCATCAATTTTTCCTTCACCGGTAATAACAAGTGAAGCCCCGGCACTACGTTCAGCGAAGCGGCTCTCTTCAAGCACAATGTCTATGCCCGGCTCAAGCGCAGCATTTAAAAAAGCTATCGCACCGGCTCCCAGACCTCCGGCTGCCCCAGCTCCTTTTTCCTCAAGCACTGATTTATGCAGGTCCTGTTCAATTACTTCCCCAAACAAACGCAGCGCTTCATCGAGCTCCTGAACCGCCTTCGGACCCGCTCCCTTCTGCGGACCGTAGACAGCACTCGCTCCCTCTGGCCCCGTCAGCGGATTCGTAACGTCACAGGCCGCACGCACGGTTACTTCATGAATTCTTTTGTCGAGCCCGTTCGTATCAATGCGGTGCAGATGCTTCAGTGACCCTCCACCGGGGCCAAGTTCCTTCCCTCTCCGGTCCAGGAAGCGGACGCCCAGCGCAGCAGCCATCCCGGCCCCGCCATCATTGGTGGCACTTCCGCCGAGTCCTAAAATAATCCGCTCCGCTCCTTGATTGAGCGCTTTCAAAATCACCTGTCCTGTACCATAGGACGTAGCTGTTAACGGGTCCCTGCTCTCTTTGGCCACCAGGCCAATTCCTGAAGCTTCTGCCATTTCAATAACCGCCGTGCGGGACTTCTGAATGTAGACAAATTCAGCCTTCACGGTGCTCCCGTCCGGACCAAGCGCCTCCACTGTATGAACCTCTCCGCCAAGACCATCCCGGAGCGACTGTGTAGTTCCTTCGCCGCCATCGGCCATGGGGACCAGCTCTGTAACGAGGTCATCAGAGTTTCCAATCCCCTGGCGGAACCCCCTTTCGATTGCCTCAGCAGCCTCCATGGCTGTCATGCTTTCCTTGAATGAATCCGGTGCAATCACTACTTTCAATTGTGCCTCCTCCTTTACGCTTTACGACTGGTTGGGATAAATAGAAGATGCATGCTGCTCCAGCATTTTTTCAAACAGCCACTTTTTTTCCGGAAGCGGAAGCATACAGTCAAAATGTGTCATGTCTTCGTTTTTAAAAAAGCCGAGCGTCCCCTGGCAAAAACCGCAATAGGATGTTTGGTGAGTCAGCGGCTGCTCGTCCGGGAACCAGTCATTTTCCGAAGGCACAAATTCGCCGCTCATATTCCAGCCGGTGCCATCGGCTAACTGTACGGAAGCAAGAAGCTTATACGCCTTCTCTCCTTCCTCTCCGTCTGCGGCTGCCATCTGCACGTAGGAATCCGCCACCTGAAGCAGACGGGGAATTTCATTTTCCCTCAGCTCCCGGAAGGACGGGGTTTCCTGTCCTGTCTGACGCAGGTAGTTCATATGCTCCTGGTACCTCGATAAGTATAAATGGATAGGTTCCAATTCGTCTCCCCCTTTTTTTCAGTATAGCATGAGTGGTCTGTTGAAATAATAAAAGAACACCCCGCTCCGCTGCAGCAGCGGCTCTGAGATGTTCTTCTACTGGTTTTCTTCCCGTGAGGATTGTTCACGGTTGGGATACCGGCGGTTAAAGTCTTTAAACACAAAGTATTTCATCATAAAGAAACTCGCCGTGAACGAAGCCAGCATGGCCAGTCCCTTAGCCAGGTTCTGGCGAATCCACGTGGGTACTCCAAGTGTCTGAAATAAAGCATTAAACCCTAAAAATACAGCGTTGTTAATACCGAGGCTGATCAGCCCCTGAACAATAAATACTAATCGCTGGCGGGTACTTCCTTTCGCGGAATCCCGGAACGTAATAAAAACGTTCCAGATGTAGCTGTTAGTTACTGCCAGCGCGTAAGCAATCGTATTAAAAAGCGTTAACGTCATCCGCTCTTCACTTGGAAAAAGAAATAGAAGCAGATTCAACGCACCTATATCGACTACAGCATTCGTTACACCAATAGCACTAAACTGAAGCGCCTGAAGAGGACCACGCCGCTTTTGATTCTTACCCATAGAACCCCTCTGTTCTTGATGAAGTCGTTGCTTACCGGCGTTCTTCTGAAACTGTGTCATTATTTTCCGCCGATTTTGAAGCCTTCACACCGGCTGCTTCTTTGTATAAATCCCGGATCTGCTCTGCTGCAGCTTCCCATCCAAAGGTGGAGACATCTGTAAAGGCCTGGTCGGCCAGACGTTTTCGGAGGGTTTCATCTTCAAAACGGCAGACAGTCTCTTTAAAGTCATCCTTCGTATGCGGATCATACAAAAGGCCATTACGTTCTGATGTAAGCTGTTCCTTTGTCGGCCCGCTTTCTGCAGCAACAAGAGGCAGGCCGGAGGCCATTGCCTCCATAATCACAAGCCCAAGTGTTTCCGTCGTGGAAGGAAAGACAAATACGTCGGAGGAGGCAAACGTAGAAGCCAGCTCATCCCCGTGCATAAAACCTGTAAATACAGTGTCCGTGCCTTCGAAATGCTTTTCAAGCTCCTCCCGGTGGGGACCGTCTCCTACAATGGCCAGGCAAAACTTGTCCGATTCTTCGAGGACATCACGAATTTTTTCGATCTCTTTTTCAGCTGCCAGCCGTCCTACATAAAGCAGCAGCGTTCTGTCGCTTTTTCCACCAGAGAGCCGCTCCCGCATCCTTCTGCTGTGGTGTCTGGGATGGAACTGTTCGGTATCTACTCCCCGTTTCCACAGATGCATGCGTTCAAACCTTTTTTCCTGAAGCTCTGTCTGGACGGTATGCGAGGTGCAGAGGTTAATGTCCGCCTTGTTATGCAGGCGCCGCACATACCACCACATCAGCCATGTCAGCATGCCCAGATTATAGTAGGACATATACTGGGTCAGATTTGTATGATAGGAGGCAACCAGCGGCACACCAAGCTTTTTCGCATAGTTAACACCCGAATAGCCTACGACCGCGGGGTTCACGACGTGCACGACGTCAGGCCCGAAATCCTGTATATACTTCTTGACTACCCGGTTCGGGAGAGCGAACTTCTTTGAACGATAAAAAGGGAGGGCGCGCGCAGGCACCCCTTTCACTTCTGCTCCATCAAATTCATACACACCCAGATCCGGGGCTACAATCTGTACTTCATGACCATCACGATGCAGCCAGCGTATGCAGGCTGTTAATCGTGTAACAATTCCATCTGTAGAAGGCAGAAAAGTCTCGGTGATGATCATTATCTTCATAGAAGACAACTCCCCGCTTTTATTTCCAGCTCACACTCGGCAGTACATTTTCTTCGATTACCCGCTCTTTGTGCTCAATTACCGCTTTTAGGATGTGGCGGATAACGTCGTCTGTTAAAAAGTGCGGTTCCAGCCCCAAGTCTAAAAGGTTGGTATTAACCGCTTCAAGGAAATGCTCTTCAAGCTCCACCCGCGGGTTTTCCAGATGATCCACATCTACGTGGTAGCCTTCTTCTTCAGCTACCTTTTTCACCCGTTCAGCGAGTTCGAGTACAGAAAAGTCTTCAGTGAACTGGTTGAATACACGGAACTCTCCAGGCTCAGCCGGCTTTTCTGCTGCAATTTCCACACAGCGCACTGTATCTTCAAGGTTCAGGAAGCCGCGGGTCTGGCCGCCTTTTCCGTAAACTGTCAGGTTCCGTCCGATGGCGGATTGAATGATAAAACGGTTCAGCGCTGTTCCAAAAACCCCGTCGTAGTCCAGGCGGTTGGTAAGCACCGGGTCCATGTTGGTTTCATTCGTATCCAGGCCGTAAACGATGCCCTGGTTTAAATCTGTAGCCCGGATGCCCCATACCTTGCAGGCAAACATAATGTTATGGCTGTCATGTACTTTTGATAAATGATAGAACGAGCCCGGCTGTTTTGGAAACGGAAGGCGGTCTTTGCGGCCCTTGTGCTCCACTTCCAGGTATCCTTCTTCAATCGGAATATTCGGCGTGCCGTATTCTCCCATCGTACCAAGCTTAATCAGGTGGCACTCCGGCGCCATTTCTTTAATAGCGTAAAGCACGTTCAAATTCCCTACTACGTTATTCACCTGCGTGTAGACTGCGTGCTCGCGGTCTATCATCGAGTAAGGCGCAGAACGCTGTTCAGCAAAGTGAACGAATGCTTCCGGCTTTTCCTGCTCCATCACCTGCTGCAGGAAATCGTAATGCTGAAGATCACCTTCGTATGTACGTATTTCTTTTCCCGTCAGCTCTTTCCATTTCGCCACCCTGTCCTCAAGGCTTGCAATCGGGGTGATCGAATTGGAATGAAGCTCTTCATCAATTTTCCTGCGTACCATACTGTCGATAATTGATACGTCATGACCCTGCTTTGATAAGTAAAGCGCGGTCGGCCAACCACAAAATCCATCTCCACCTGCAACAATAATTTTCACGTCAGTTACCTCCACATCATTTAATACAATCTGATAATTCAAACAAACATAATTCTATGGGTATCTATAAGGTAATTTCTACCTCGTAGAGTGCAAGTTGCCGTCGTATACGTACGTCCGAGTAGAATTCCCATCGAAACAATACCACTCTCCTTATATTAACGCAACTATTTGTCTATATACCACCGTTATTCTATCATACTAACTAATCATTGCAGCTATCACAGCCATAATTCATAAAAATTACATAAAATTTTATCGAAAAGCGGAGGGTGTTTGGGCACCAGCTTAAACGGCTCGTCGATTTCAGTCGGCTTGAGACGAAGTCGCAAACGATCTGAAATCACGAATGGATTAAGCTGGTAACACCCGTAGCTGGACATAGAAAGGCGGAGGAAGCCTGTTTAGCGGCGCGGACCCTGGAAGAGCTCTGGATAAAGGGGTTTTTTCTCTTTACCAAAGATCTGAAGGGCCACGCCGCCGTTGGCTTCCGGCGCTGGACAATGAAAAGCGGAAAAATCCTTCAGCGGCGCGCCCCCAAAGCTGAACAAAATCCGGAAAAGATTCACTTGTCAAAAGAGAATTTTTCCGGATCTTCATCCACGGCAATTAGTATATTATGTTCATCAAGCTTTTCGCTCAAATCCCGGGCTTCTTTATCCCCGTATCCAAGCTTTTTTAATCGTTCATAAATATCGGACGCACCGTTACGGAAAAACTGCTTCACGAACTCCACCGGGCTTGTAACGTCTGCTTCTGTATCACTTACTTTTAATTCTTTCGCAGTCGCTTTTTCCGAGTCCAGAGCCAAAGCATAAATGTGTTCCCTTTGGATTCCCTGCATCTTTAATTTATCTACAGCCTGCTGTGCTTCTTCTACGGAAACAAAAATACGAGCGGTAGGCAATAGTTCCCCCTCCTTGCAAGGAATATTACCACTCCGCCCGTAAAATGAAACAAGGAATATTTATCCTCCAATATATCTCTGGTATAACGACCTTGCCTCCACCTCTCCGGAAACCCCGTGAACGATGGCTCTTCCGTCTTTAAAAAGCACCAGCCGCTTATTTTCAATATTTAACACCAGCAGATGCTGGTTCGCTTTGGAAATGTGCTGCTTATGAACGTCCGCCGTCCGTTCGAGCGATACATGCATGTCCGGAAGAGGCTTCACCTGCACTGCGTCTCTGCCGCACAGCGTTTCAGCCTTGCTTCTCCCGCTCCATGCGAGCGCCGGATATGCTGGTGACTCCCCGCAGGAGGGACAATGCTCATCCTGCAGCGAGTCCACATGAATGGAAGAGCTTTCGTTCGACCATACATCAAATGACCACAGCGTCCCGCGGAGCTGGTCAAAGGAATGGGTAAGCATCTTCATCGCTTCGGTCACCTGAGTGGCGCTTACGAATTGAACAGCCGGGGCAATAATTCCGACCGTGTCACACGTTTCCCCTTCCATCGGAATGCCCTTCATCAGGCAGCGCAGGCACGGTCCCTGTCCCGGCCTCACGGTATAGCTCAGTCCATAGGCGCCTACACAGGCTCCGTAAATCCACGGAATCCGGTGCTTCAGCGCTGTATCATTAATCATCAGCCTCGTCTCCATATTATCGAGTCCGTCGATAATAAGGTCTGCAGGCAGACAATTTTCAAGCACAGCCGGATCTGCTTCCCCCACAATGATTTCAATAGAAGCATCACTCCGAATATCGAGCAGCCGTTTTTTCGCCGCTTCTGCTTTTGGCGTACAGGCCTCTGCGTCTGCTTCCGTGTAAAGCTGCTGGCGCTGAAGATTACTTTCTTCCACATAGTCACGGTCGATCAGCGTTAATTTTCCGAGCCCCGCGCGTACGAGAGTTTCGGCTGTTAAACTCCCAAGCGCGCCGGCACCTACCACTATGACGTGAGCCTCCTGCAGCCTTTGCTGTCCCCTCTGGCCGATTCCGTGAAATAACCGCTGACGGGAAAAACGTTCTTCCGTACTCAAATACTGAGGCCTCCTAAAGGGCTGCTTGCCTGGGCGTAGAATTTTTTATCTATGCGCCCAGCTTCTGCGCCAAGCGCCCCGGCCCTCACTGCCAGTTTCATCGCTTCTGCCATTTTCACAGGATCATCTGCTCCTGAAACAGCCGTATTCAGCAGGACACCATCAGCGCCGAGCTCCATGGCGTAAGCAGCATCCTTCGGGCTTCCAATGCCTGCATCTACAATCACCGGAACTTCCGCCTGTTCAATAATGTGGGACAGGTTGTATGGGTTAATGATTCCAAGCCCCGTGCCTATAGGAGAGGCTCCAGGCATCACTGCATGAACCCCAAGCTCCTGAAGCTTCCTGGCGAGCACAACATCATCGGACGTATATGCGAGGACAGTAAACCCTTCGTTCAGCAGCTGTTCTGAGGCCCGGAGCGTTTCCACCGGATCGGGCAGAAGCGTTTTATCGCAGCCGATCACTTCTACTTTAATCATGTCACACATGTTGGCCGCCTCTGCCAGCTTCGCGGTGCGCACAGCTTCTTCAGCTGTTTTGGCCCCTGCTGTATTTGGCAGCATCCGGTACTTTGAGACGTCCATCTGTTCAAATGGATCAGGCTGGCTGCTGTCAAAGAGGTTCATTCTACGCACGGCAAAGGTCAGTACCTCTGTTTCCGATGCTTCTACAGCCTGCAGCTGGGTCTTAGCGTCCTTATATTTTCCGGTGCCGAGAAATAAATTCGATTCAAACGTCATATTACCAATATTAAGCATTTGTTCATCCGCCTCCTACAAAATGAATGATTTCGATTTTATCTCCGTCCATTAAACCTTCCTGCTGGTGAAATTCTTCAATTACAATAGTGCCGTTGCGCTCCACCACTGTTTTTTTGTGGGCGATCTGAAGCTCTTCCAGTAAATCGGCTACAGTTGTGCTGTTCTCAATATTCTGTAATTGACCATTAAGCGTGATCTGCATGAATAACTCCTCCCTTTCGTATTTGAGGATCTACGGCAAACAGGTGCTTCCAGTCTTCGCGGACGCTTTCTCCTTCGATCCGGGCAGCCATCCATTGTCCGCTCAGTGCTGAAAGCAGAATACCGTTTCTGTAGTGCCCGGTCATCACCCACAGCCCCCGGCTGGTCTGTCCCATATACGGCAGTCCGTCTCCTGTCTGCGGCCGGATGCCGCTCCAAAATCTTTCAATGCTTGCATGCTTCAGACCCGGTACTAAATGAACAGCTGCTTTCATCAGCTCCTGCATCGAGGCTACACTGACTCCTGTACTCGAGTCCCCGGGCTTTTCTGTGGCGCCGATAAAGATTTCCCCGTCCCTTTTCGGAACAATGTATACCTCCGGCGTGTGCAGAGTGTGTCTCAAATTCTCATGGGGCATCCGTACGGACAAGCACTCCCCTTTTACCGGATAGAGCGTAAAATCCTTTTCATCCAACAGCTCCACTCCGGCGCTCCCCCCGGTAAAAACCACTTCTTTTGCTTCAATCATTCCTTCCTTTGTTTTCACGCCACAAATCCGGCCGTCAGCTTCTAAAAAACGGTCCACAGAAGTGTTTTCCCGTATAATTGTCCCGCAGGCCCTTGCTGCTTCAGCAAGGGCTATTGTCCACTCATAGGCCCGGAGCTGTCCGTCCTTCGGGATGGACCAGGCGCCCCGGATGTTTTTGGAAAGCGCCGGTTCCCTGCGCAGGGCTTCATGTGCCGAAAGCCACTCCGCGCCGTAGCCTCGCCCTGCAGCCCGCCGGTATTTATCTTCTCCCGCCTTATCCCATACAGGCTTCAGCATTCCGTTGTTCACGTAGGAAACATCCATTCCACTGAGCGCTTCCACTTCGGGGACCATCCCTTCAAACAGCTCCCGGCTTTCCAGGGCGAATTCCTGAAAAAGGGCAGACCCCTCCCACTCGGACTGTGCTCCGAGCATGCCGGCAGCCGCTTTTGATGCTCCGGCAGCAATGGAGTCTTTCTCGATTACCATTACGCGGCGCCCGCGTTTGCTTAACTGATACGCAAGCGAGCATCCCTGCACACCTGCGCCTACAATAAGAACCTCTGTATCAGTCTTCATTGTTATCACTCCTTAACCGGGCTCTGAGCTTTCCGGCTGCTTTTCCGGGCTGGGCAGCCTCATAAAAATATGCAATGGCTGCGACCCCGGACGCTCCACAGTTTATACACTCCACTGCTTTGTCAGCGTCAATTCCTCCTATGGCAATTACCGGGATCCGTACGCTTTTCGCCACAGCCTCCAGCGCCCGGAGCCCTCGCGGTGATTTCCCCGGTTTACTGCCGGAGGCAAACACATGCCCAAAATACAGCCATGATGCTCCCTGCTGTTCACTGTTTTCCGCCGCTTCCACCGAGTGGACGGACTGACCCCAGCCTGTGGAGACCGGATAAATCGTACGACGCTCCGGCAGGTGGGCACCGGCCAGGCCGTATGCAGCAGCAAGTTCGGGTTCATCATTTATGATCAGCTGCTTCGGGGCAGTTCCTTCCTTTAACACCCATCCAATGGCCGTTTCTTTTTCACGCCTTGTCCATTCGGGCGCCCGTACATGCACGTAGTCAACGACCCCACTCAGCTCTCTCGTTTTTTCCCACCAAGCTGTCAACGGTATATCCGGCGGCGATACGGCGTGGATGCAAGGCTTCGGTTTATTATCCATAAAAAAACCTCCTTCCAGAAGGAAGGAGGCTGCCCGTTAAAAGGTTCAACATGGCTGCTTCCCTCCGCTGGATCTCCAGATCAGGTTCAAAGGGTTCCGGATAGTTCTCCGGTCTCAGCCTCAGCAGGCACCCCCAGCAAATATAATATTTTCCCACAAAAAACCCCGCTTTCGTTAGAAAGCGGGGGAGATAGTCGTATCAGCATCTCTTCCCCACTTCCCTCCGCTGGTATAATCCAGATCAGGTTCAAAGGGATCAGCTTTACGCTGTCTCAGCCAACAGGCACCCCTAGTGGTTTGATATTACTTATATCATAACGCGGTACACCTCTTCCGTCAATTCACCCCGAGTTTTATGCCTGGAAAATCGACAGCACCACCCAGAGGGAGGGGACGCTTAAAAGAGTTGTCACCAGTGTAATACTCGAAACAAGCTGAGGGTTGGAATCAAACTGGACGGAAATCATTGCCATCGTTGCTGCACTCGGCATCGCTGTTGAAACAACCAGCACGGTCGTCAGCGTATCGCTCGTCTGCAGCAGCAGAGTAATCACATAAGCAAGAGCCGGGGCAAATATAAGCCGCAAAAACGTGCCTGCACTTACAAGCTTCCAATCCATGCGTTTTACGGATATGCGTGCAAGCTGCATGCCCAGTATAATCATAACTACCGGAATCGCTGCGCTCGCGAGCATATCAAGAGCTTCATAATAGGTCGCACCGATCGGTATTCCTGTCAGCTGGAAGAGGATGCCCGCAAGCAGTGCATAAAATACCGGCATCCGCAGCACCGTGCGAAACGCGTCGGCTGCATCCATATTCGCGCTGTTTGCGATATAGACGCCTACAGTATTCATCAGCATCGTCTGGATAACCATAAAAACGATAGAGTAGGCAAAGGCTGTATCGCCAAACGCAAAAGCGATTAAGGGAGCACCGTAATTGCCCGCATTCATAAACACAGTGGACAGCATCATGCCGGTTTCATTGGCTTTTGGCCATTGACGCAAAAAAGACACTAATTTGATCAGCCCGGTCATGACCGCCAAAAATATCACAGAAAACAGAGCCATCGACAGCATATCGCTGTTCAGCTCTCTTTCATAGAAAGTCCGGAAAACAAGCGCGGGCGTCAATACATAAAGAGCGACAGCCGACACCGGCCGAATATCCACTGCCTGTCTTTTCTGCAGCAAATAGCCAATCGCAAATATTAAAATGATTGGGATCAATACATTGATCAGCACACTCATGCGGAGCCCTTCCTTCTTTCCTTAAATTTAATGCACCTTAATACCGGCCCTTTCCGCTAGTAATCGTGTCGGAGCATCTGCTTTAAAATACGCTTCTCTTTACGCGATACAAGAATATACAAATAATCACCTGCATTGATTACCGTCTCACCAACTGGAGTAACCAGTTCATCGTCTCTTACAATCGCGCTGATCAGCGCAGAGGCTGGAAATTCAATGCTTTGAAGCGTCTGGCCGACAATCGGTGTCGCTTCATTCGTTTGAAATTCCATAATTTCTGCGTTCGCTTTTCCAAGTGACACCAGCTCCAGGGAATGAGTCGGCGCTTCCCGGAGCGGACCGGACAGGTGAAGCCACTTTGCTAATGGAGCGATAGTCGCTCCCTGGATCAGCGCAGATGTCAGCACAATAAAGAAGACAACGTTAAAAATCTGGCTGCCCGACTCCACACCGGCTACGATCGGGTATGTAGCCAAAATGATCGGCACCGCCCCGCGCAGTCCCGCCCAGGATAGAAATATATTCTGCTTCGGCTTGTAGCCGAAAAAGGAAGTCGACAAAAACGTAGCCAGCGGACGGGCCAAAAACATTAACACCGCTGATAAAATGAGCCCCATCGTGATGTTTGACCATGTCAATATATCTCTTGGAAACGCAAGGAGACCCAGGATGATAAACATGCTTATCTGAGACATCCACGCCATTCCTTCGTTAAACCGGTAAATCGGCTGACGGTAGATCAAATCAGAGTTTCCTATTAATAGGGCTGCTACATATACTGCCAAAAACCCGCTTGCGCTCATGCTCGAGGTCACACTGTAGGTTAACAGTGCAAAAGCGATCGCAAATAGAGGATACAAACCACTTGAGTCCAGGTTGATACGGTTGATGGTCCACGAGGCTGCCCAGCCAAACAGGGCGCCCATCGCAAGACCAGCGCCCATCTGCCAGAAAAAAGCGCCGGATAACAGCCAGACGTTCGGCGAATCCGCCAAAATTAATTCAATAAAGAAGAGCGTTAAAAACACGGCCATCGGATCGTTGCTTCCCGACTCCGCTTCGAGGGTGGACCCCATTTTTTTATCAATGCTCCGTCCTTTCAGGGCAGCAAAGACGGCTGCGGCGTCTGTCGAACCGACTGTGGCTCCGAGAAGCATCGCTTCAAGCCAGCTCAGGTCGAGCAGCTGCTTTGCCACCACCCCCATCAGAGCAGCTGTAAACAGGACACCAAACGTGGCGAGCGTTACGGAAGGCCCCACCACCGGCCTAATGTCACGCCACCTTGTCTGAGTACCCCCTTCAAACAGAATAATAATCAGGGCTATAATCCCGACAGTCTGGGCAAGCTGGACATTTTCAAAGTCAATAATGCCAAAACCATCATTTCCCATCAGCATACCTAGAATTATAAACAAAATAAGCGAAGGTACGCCGAGACGTGTCGAAAATTTTGTCACGACGACACCTAATATAAGCAGAAGTGCTCCTAATAATATAAATGAATCCACGTTCGCGTTTCCTTCAAACAATGCCCTTTTCCTCCTTTCCCCTGCCACAGCTGTCTATGGCTTCTTTATGTATTACTTGCATGATACATGTAATGGTTGTTTAAAAAATACTTGCATTCAGGGAGCTCTAGTCTATCTCTTCTATACCCAAAAATGCACGCATATAAAAAAGCATGCTGTTTTTGCAGCATGCTCTCTGTATTACCCAATCACATCGTAGCCGATAGAAAGGATAATTGCGAATAAAATGACCCATATAATCCAAAACATGGCGTGTTTTCTGCCTGCCCGCCGGCGGACAAACATCATTTCCATTACCCCGATAAATATCAGGGCCAGCACCCCTTTTATAATGGACAGGAGCGGGAAGCCATACAGCGCCACCATGCCTGCACCAGAAAGAACCATGATAACCACGAAAAGCCGCTCAATCATCATTGTCACTTTTTGTTTCGGAAACAGGTAGCTGATCAAAAAGAATATAATCAAAAATGCCCACGAACCTGAATGTGCCTCATACAAAATACTTTGAAGATCCATATGTTTTCCTCCTTTCATTTTTCATTGCTTTTCTGCTCCAAATGCTTCACCTGAGTGTAACTATAATCAAAATAAAGCCTGTGCTCAAGCCATAAAAGCTTTTGTTTTTGAACGTTTTATGGCGCTATCAGCTTCAGGCCCACCACAGAAGCAAGGATCACCGCAATACTTATAAGCCGGCCCGTGTTTGCCGGCTCTTTGTACCAAAGCATGCCAAACAGTGCGCTGCCTGCTGCCCCTATTCCTGTCCAGACAGCGTAGGCAGTCCCCATCGGGAGCGTCTGCATCGCAAGGGAAAGGAGAAAAAAGCTTGCTCCAAACCCGGCAGCAATTAACAGCAGCGGCCAGATGACACGCTTTTGGATCCATTCATTAATCATCGAAACACCAATCATCTCAAAAATACCCGCACCGATCAAATACAGCCATGTCATCACTGTCTACTGCTCCCTTCATTTGCTTTGGCACGCCCGGAGGCTGTATGAAGCCCGGCGATGCCTCCAATCAGCATGAAAATAAAGACCAGCTTGATCCATTCGAACGGCTGGCCGAAAAAGATCATATCAAGAACCGTCGTTCCGATGGTCCCAATACCCACAAAGGCCACGTATGATGTTCCTACCGGCAGGTGTTCGCCCGCCCGGATTAAAAAGAGAAAGCTCAGTACGATAGCCACAAGCGTTCCTGCCCATTCCCATCCGGCCGAGGCATGCTTCAAGCCCACGACCCAGAGAATTTCAAATGCTGCCGCTGCCGCGACGTTGATCCATCCCATTACAATCCCTCCTTGCCGGTGCTTTCTTAATTATTTCCCGGAAATATTCATTACAGCTTTAACCGCGAAAAAACCCGGAAAGTCTTCGCAGCGAAGATCTCCCGGGTTTTTATCCCTCCGTGTCGCAAACTATTCGTCTGCGGGTTTTCTCTTGGACCAGACCGGCAATGCCGCGGAACCCTAGAAAACATTCTGCCTCACAGTATATCAAATTTCCGGATATTGTCTACGACGAGGCATTGTCTTTAGCTGGAAACACAAATTCCACGCCATTTTCTTTACGTTTTAATTTGGCGTCAAACGGCTTTTTGCCTTTAAATCCTTTAATCACCTGGGTTTCCCCTTTTTCACACAGCTTTTTAACCTGCGCCTGGGTAATTCTTTTTTTCAATAACGTTTTCGGGACGGTGAATTTGCAGCCATTCGCATATTCACTGCAGCCGTAAAAGGACTTCCGCTCCATCAGCTGTCCCTTTTGGCATACGGGACAGAGGGCAATTGGCTCTGCACGCTGCGGCTGTTTTTTGGAGGAGGCGACCTGATCCGGCTTCGTCTGCATATTCGTTATGCCTGCCGGCGCTTCTTCCACCAGTTTTTTCGTGAAAGCCTCCGTCTGCTTTAAAAAGGCTTCCTTATTCGCTTCCCCGCTGCCGATCTGCTTCAAAAAGGCTTCCCACTTCGCGGTGAGCAGCGGCTTGGACAAAAGCGTCCCCTCCACTACTTCGCACAGTGCACGGCCCTTGGCGGTCACTTCCACAATGTTCTTTTGAATCCGGATATATTCCTGCTTTTGCAGCGTCTGAATAATGGTGCTGCGCGTCGCTTCAGTCCCAAGGCCTTCTGTTTCCTGCAGTACTTTTTTAGACGTTTCATCATCCTCGATCCATTTGCCGCAGGACTTCATCATGTTGATCAGCTGTCCTTCGGTGTAGGGCTTTGGCGGCTGGGTTTCTTTTTCAGCTGCCTGGACGTATGCTTCAACCTGCTCTTTTTCGGCTAATGGGGGAAGAGTATTGTCCTCCTGGTCTTTCTTCTTCTTCGGCGCCGGAAAGAGCTCCTTCCAGCCCAGCTGCCGGTCCACCCGGCCTTTGCTTTCAAAGATAAGCCCATGTACGTCCGTTTCCACCGTCGTTTCTTCGTATACGTAGTTTCGGTGAAACATCGCCAGCACGCTGTTCATGACCTCTTTGTACACCTGCTGCTGGGCCCGGTTCAGCTTTTCAAACTGAGTCTGGCTCAGCACTTTTTTAGTCGGAATGATCGCATGGTGCTCCTGAACTTTGCTTCCGTCTACAAACCGCTTCGAGGGAGTGGTGGACGCCGGCTCGAAGGAGACGTTCATGCACTCCTGCATCCGGGAGAGATTTCCTTTTAAGTAGTTAAATTCCCCTGATGTGATGTGGCGGGTGTCCGTTCTCGGATAGGAAACAGCTTTTAACGGTTCGTCATACAGGCTCTGCACCGTTTTCAGCACAGCCGACGGACTCATTTTATATTTCTTGTTCATCGTCGTCTGCAGGCTCGAGAGCGAGTGAAGGAGCGGGGGCTTTTCCTGCTTTTCTTCTTTTTTGACGCTCCTGACCGTGCCTTCGGTATCCTTTTTCAGTCCGTGCTCCTTCCAGATCCGGAGCACCTCCTCCTTTGAGCCGAAGCGCTTTTTATACTTTCCTTTATACTCTCCTGCTTCCGCCCGGAAGGTTCCTTCAAGCTCCCAGTAAGGCTCGGGCACAAACGCCTCAATTTCCTTCTGCCGGTCGTAAATAAGCTTGAGTGTCGGCGTCTGGACCCTGCCGACGCTGAACACTTCATTGATGCCCTTCTGCTTTAACAGCAGCGTATACAGACGGCTCGCATTCATGCCGACAATCCAGTCGGAAAACTGGCGGGCCCGTGCTTCCTCGTAAAGAGGGAGATAGTCTGCACCTTCCCGGAGCTGCTCGAACCCTTTATACACCTCGTCCTTTTCGAGGCTGTTGATCCAAAGGCGCCGGGTTGGTTTATGAGACGTTTTCGTATAGTCGATAACGCTGCGCGCAATGTTCTCGCCTTCCCGGTCGCAGTCGGTCGCAATAATAATGCTGTCGGCTTCCTGCAGCATCTGTTTGACAATCTTCAGCTGCTTGAATGCCCTGGGGTTAGGCTTGAAGCGGAAATGGGCGGGAAGCATCGGGAGGGTATCGAGCGACCATTTTTTCCAGGAGGACTCGTAATCGGCCGGGGCCCGGAGCTCGAGCAGATGACCAAATCCCCAGGTGAGCACCGCCCCTTCCGGAAACAGGCTGCACGGCTTCAGCCGCATATAGCCGTCCTTTTTCTCCTGTATTTGAAATGCGGCCGCATAAGCTTTTGCCTGGGACGGCTTCTCCGCTAGGATAACTGGCATAAAGAAATTCCTCTCTTCGCTGATTTCTTTGAATTCAAGAACATTTGTTCTTTAATTATAATGAATTTGTCACAAAAACGAAAGACGAAGCCAGGCTTTCATATACTCAACTTCGGCCGGGCGTGATACACTAGCATTTGTGAAAACAATGGAAGGACGCTTCCACTCGAAGAAACCATCATTCGGGAGGAGAAATAGACAAATGAAGCCTTTAAAACAGCATGGATACGAATACTACGATTTAGCCGATATACTGCATGACAGCTACAGCGACGCAGACCTTGCTGCTCTCACCGCCGCCTTTGATGACCTTCCGGCCGACGACTATGCCCCGGATCTGAATCGCTACCGGCAGTACGGCCGCGCCGTCATTTTCCCGGGCACCCACCGGATCGAATGGCTGCCGGAAACGGTTAAAAACGGCAAAAGCTACTACGATTATTTCCAGGGGTCGTTCAATCCGGAATATCCCGATGCAAGCCGCCGCTTCCCCGCAATCCCTGAACACATCAGGAACAACCGGCTGCTCGAAGCACTGATTGCCTTTAATTTCCGCCAGACATTCTGGACGCGCGAAGATGCGCTGATGCCTTTTCATGCAGGCGTCCACTTTGTGAAGCTTCACGTGGAATCGGAAAAGGACGAGGCTTTTTCTTCGCCAAACACGCTGCATCAGGACGGCGAGCCGTTTACATTTGCCCACCTGATCCGCCGGCGCAATATCGAAGGCGCCCGGAACGTCATCTCTGTTCCGGAGGTCCGAGGACAGATGCCGGAGGATGTTGACAAGGAAAAAATCACCGACTCCTTTTACATGACCCGCCCGCTTGAGTCCTACGGGGTGTATGATCCACTGGTCACTCATTACGTCGGCTCCGTCCGTAAAGGACCGGAGGACGGGCCCGGAGAGCGCTCAGCCATCTTAATTGACTATCAGCCGACCGTCGTTGCCAATCCGGATGAAATCCGCAGCATGCACGGTGATACAGACAATATGGATTATGTATAAACCGAACCCCCGGCGCAGCACGCGCCGGGGGCTCACTATTTGTCCGCTTAGTTGACCGAGGTTAGGGACACAAGCTCATATTCAATTGTGGTGCGGTGGGATTCCCATTCCACCCGGTGTATAACCGCCTTGCCAAACGGCACCTTTTCGGCGAAGGTGTGAATGGGAAGCGGGTGATCAAGCGGAAACATTTGATAATTATCTTTGATCAGCCGGAAATTTTTTTCATCGAGGCGCTCGGCCTGTTTATTCGTAATAATTTCCCAGTTCATTTCTACAGAAAAACCCATATGCGTCCCTCCTGCTCCCTTGTCTCTTTAATTATAACGCTTACTTTTCTATTTCCATTATGGCAGATTTTTAAGCGATTGTACGATTAAATCCCAAAATTTATCATTATCGACTTCCACTGCGACCTGCACCGGCCCGTCAGCAGCGGAAGCATCAATGACCGTTTCTCCGTACGTATGCTTTCCCGCAGTTTCCACCTTTACCTCGGCTGATTCAAATGTAAACAGGGACGGCTCCAGACACACTGCCACCGCGCACGGATCATGAACCGGCGGGAGCGCGAGATGAAAACGCTCCTGGTAGGCACGCTGGAAGTGATCAAGCAGTTCATACGTAAACTGGGCCGCCATTGTTGGTATCTCTTTAATCCGTTCCACCACAGCCTCGGATGATAACGCCTGATGAGTGACATCAAGGCCGCACATCGTGATTGGGATGCCGCTTGAAAAAACGATTTCTGCTGCTTCTGCATCTGCATAAATATTAAACTCTGCCGCAGGTGTCCAGTTGCCAAACGTGCCGCCTCCCATAACCGACAGGCGGCGAATACGACCAGCGGCCTTCGGATTTTTACGGCATAGCATGGCAATATTGGTGAGCGGGCCGGTCGCAATAACGGTAATCTCTTCCTCTGAATGAAGCAGCAGATCTTCCATTACGTCCACTGCATGTCTTTCCTCCACCGTATGTGCCGGCGCCGGAAGCTCTGGTCCATCCAGACCGGACTCACCGTGGATAGAAGGAGCGTGCTCCGCCTTGCGGACCAGGGGCCTTCCTGCTCCTTCCGCCACCGGTACTCCCTTAAGGCCTGCGGTATCAGCAGCGACTAAAGCATTTCTTGTTGTTTTTCCTATATCTGCATTGCCTGAAACGGTTGTTACAGCCCGGATATCCATATCCGGATGCCCCGCTGCAAGAAATAAAGCGATGACATCGTCGTGTCCCGGGTCCATATCCATAATTACTGGTATTTTCATCTGCTGCTTCCTTTCTTTCTAAGACTGTATGTTTATTCAAACCAAAAGCACCGCCGGCCGGCGGTGCTTTCATGCTTCGGACTCCGATGTTTAAAGTCCTGCTTCGTAGTTCAATTTTTTCGCCATTTCCCGGAACTGCTGCTCGTCAAATCCTGGGGCGAATTCCTCCGGAATATGGTCGAGGTTCGGAATTTCTCCGCCCTCCGGCGTCGGCATGTCACTGACTACCTCGAGTTCGCCCGGTGGCCCAACCGGTGTCGGTCCGTTCCAGATCCGGTCAAGCATGGTGTAATCATTATCACTGAAACGATAGAGCTTACGGTGTGCGCCCTTCGCTTCGTATTTATGGGCATGATCATATTTACTGTTATCAAGGTCCGGCACCGGAAGCATTTTCGTTACGTCCACGCCTGTTAATTTCTCCAGCGCTTTGGCATAGGCCACTACGTGCACACCGCCGCGCACAAGCAGGTAGCCGCAGAGTTCACGGGCGGTTTCATTGTCTGTCATCTGGTACACCCGCATTTTATGCGTTCTGGCTCCGCACTCGAGGTAAAAATTGTGAAGCAGATCGTTGACCAGGTTGCCGCTTGTAAAGACATTGTCCCCTGTCCACGGTGCTCCCATCGAATCCTTCGGTACAGAGTTCTGCCCGGCAAAAATAAAGCTTTGCGGATTTCTTGAATCCATGGCTTCACTGAGCGGTGTGCTGTCCGGATTGGCCGGGTCCTGGCCGCTTTGGCTCGTTGAACCCTGCAGGCATAAATTTATTGTATTGGCAACCAGCTCTACGTGTCCGAGTTCCTCGGCTGTGATGCTTGCGACTAAATCATAAAAAGGGCGTAGCTGTTTTTTGCTGCGGAAATTAAACGACTGGAATAAATAGTTATTAAGCGTTGACAATTCACCGAATTTTCCACCTAAAAGCTCCTGTACGACGTTGGCTGAGTTCGCGTCTGGGTTACTGGGCGTTGGGAGGTCGATTTGCAGTTTGTCAATTCTCTTAAACACAATGATTCCTCCTATAGGTTTAAATTCGTATTCCGCAAGCAAAATACACTTACCTATTTCCGTTCTTCCTTTTAAGCAAACACTAAATGTTTGTCTATTAACAATATTCATTCTTTTTATACAATTTGTATTATTTTCGAAAAATCCTGTTTCTCCGGCTTTGAAACCATGTTTAAAAGTACGTGGCGGCAGGAATAATGATAATTAGTTTCACTACGAAAGGAAGGTTTATCCATGGATAAAAACGAAGCAAAGAGACATGCACAAGATATCATCGACAGCAACAAGGTAGGCGTCCTTGCCACAATTGAAGGCAACAAGCCCCACTCCCGCTATATGACGTTTTACAATGACAACTTCACTCTTCTTACGCCGACAAGCAGCAAAACCCATAAGGCAGAAGAAATCGAGAAGAATTCCAATGTGCATATTCTGCTTGGATACGACGGTGAAGGCTATGGAGACGCTTTTGTTGAAATTTCCGGCAAAGCAGTAATCCGCCATGATCAGGAAACCAAGGAAAAGGTTTGGACCGACAGCGTGCAGTCCTGGCTTGGCTCCCCGGACAATCCCGAATATATTGTCCTCGAAATCCAGCCGGATTCTATCCGCCTGATGAACTCCAAAGGAGATACTCCCGAGGAAATTGACTTTTCTTCTTAAGCAAATAAAAGTCCCCGCCGGTACGCATGCCGGCGGGGATTATTTTATAAAGCCTTCCAGGCCTCGTGAATATCCGTATCTCCTGCAAGCAGCTCGACGGTCTGCCCGCGGGCGTTTTCAATATCCAGGGCGGCGATCATCGTGCGTGCCACGTCTTCTCTGGATATATCTCTTTTTTCGGGATTGGAAAGCTTTTCTGCAAGCTCGATTTTTCCTGTACCCTTCTCAAATGTCAGCTTCCCCGGACGGACAATCGTGTATGGCACTCCGCTGCTCTGCAGATGCCTGTCCGCGTTCAGCTTTGCCTCCGCGTAATGTTTAATGGCTCCCTGTGGATTCTCGACGCCAATCCCGCTCAGCATAACGTAGTGCTGCACCTCCTGCACTCTTGCCGAATCGATGGTTTTCTTTGCTCCCTGCTGATCCACGCTCACTGTTTTTTCAGGTCCGGTGGAAGAGCCCGAGCCGGCAGCAAACATAACGGCGTCCATTCCCTTCAAAGCGGCCGCCGTGTCTTCTTCAAGATCTGCAAGAATCGTAGATGCCGCTCCCATTTTTTTCAGTTCATCGGCCTGGGAGACTTCACGTACCATAGCATGCGGAGTATGCTCCGGATGGGCTGAAAGCTGTTCGACCAGCAGACGTCCCGTATGCCCGTTCGCTCCTATAACTAATACATCCATTTTAACGCCTCCTTTTTTCACATTTGTTCCCTGCAGTCTTCAGTTTAAACGTCTCCGCCAGGCTTTTTCTCCCATTCATTTTGCGTTTTCCTCCGACTGCTTCCGCGCTTTCTCCGGAATTTTCCCGGTCTTGAATAAATAGAAAGAACGACCGCCGAAAAAATAAGGAAAATACCAAGCCCCTGCCAGCTGCTCAGCCTGTCCCCAAAAGCGAATACGCCGATAACAATGGCCACCATCGGTTCAACGGTTGATAAAATCGCCGCTTTGCCTGACTCGATATATTTCAGCCCGATCGTAAACAGGATATACGCAGCAATGGTAGAAAGAAGAATGCCTCCAAGACCGTACATCCACATCATCGGCTCACGTATGGCTTCTTCGTTTGCCAGAAGGCCGCTGAAAGGGACCATTACCACTCCTCCGGCTAGCATAGTGTAGGCAGTGATCGTAATGGAATGATATTTCGGCGTCACAAATTTACCGAGAATACTGTACAGGCCACAGCATAAACCGGAAAGCAGGCCGATCATTAGAATCGACAGCGACATTCCGCCCGCTCCTCCGGGAAGCAGACCGGCCACCAGCGCACAGCCGGCGATCGTAAGCAAAATAGCTGCCAGCTTATTCGCTGTTATTTTTTCTTTAAATACAAATCTTGAAATAAGCGCTACAAACACGGGACTGGTATAGAGAAGCACGACCGCAATGGAAAGCGAGGCTTCATTCATGACAGTGAAATAACACCAGTTAAAGAGGGCTATACTGCCGACGCCGAGCCCGATAAAGTGCGGCAGATCGTACCACTGGACCTTCAGAAGATACGGCCGGACCAGAGCTACAGCCAGAAATAAGATCAGGGCCGAACCGGCCATGCGGAGCGCTACTACCTGGTCGGGTTCAATATTGTACCGGTACATGTTCTGTACGAACAAGCCTGTGAATCCCCAAAACGAAGCGCCGGCGACGGCAAATAAATAGGCAGTGGATGGTTTCATAGCTTCTCCCCCTTTATATGGCTCCTTTTCCTTCAGCTCCGCTATCATCTCAGATTTCTGCACCGGCTTTCTATAAATTTTAAATTATTCTTAAATAGTATTGACCTTCCCTGATCTTAAATGTTTGAAAAAATACAGCATGAGGTATATTATACATTGCTACCGGGTTCTATCCGGTAATTATGAAAGGATGGTTGCTATGCATACCGATTTTACAAAGCAGTATATTAACGGCTCCTGGGTGAGCGGCTCATCCAGCAAAACAATCGAAAATACTAATCCTTATAACGGCGAATTGCTGGGAACAATTGCTTCTGCAGACGCCAATGATCTTGACCGAGCGTATCAGTCGGCCAATGATTATCAGAAAACGTGGGACGCCCACAGCCCCGCTGAAAAACAACAGTATCTCCACCGTCTGTACGATGTCATGCAGAACCAGAAGGAAACCATTGTGGAATGGCTGATCAAGGAATCCGGAAGCAGCAGACTGAAGGCGGAAACAGAGTTCAATACAGCATCCAACATTGTTTTTGAATCCACTTCATTCCCTAACCGGGTCCACGGATCGACCGCTCCTTCGAACACGCCCGGAAAAGAAAACTATACGTTCCGTTCGGGCAAAGGAGTTATTGGAGTTATCGGCCCATGGAACTTCCCGTTCCATCTCGCAATGAGAACAATTGCACCGGCAGTGGCAACAGGCAATACCGTCGTAGTTAAACCAGCATCCGACACACCGGTTACCTCCGGGCTGCTGATTGCAGCATTGTTTGAAGAAGCCGGTTTTCCGGCAGGCGTCATTCACGTCACGGCCGGACGCGGCTCCGAAATTGGCGATGCATTCGTTACTCACGAAGTACCGGCGCTGTTATCGTTCACCGGCTCCACCGAAGTCGGCACGCACATTGCTGAGCTCGCGGCGAAAAACTTAAAAGAAACCGCTCTTGAGCTTGGCGGCAACAATGCTATGGTTGTTCTTCAGGACGCCGAGGTGAAAAAGGCTGCCAAAGCAGCAGTATTCGGTTCCTTCCTTCACCAGGGACAGATTTGTCTCGCATTGAACCGCGTGATTGTTCATGATGACATTTACGACGAATTTGTCGAAGAATTCACCCGCGTGGCGAAAACGTTAAAAGCTGGCGACCCTTCGGATGAAAATGTAATCGTCGGACCAATTATTAACGAAGAACAGGTCAAAAATATAGAAAAACTGGTCCAGGGCACGATCGATGCCGGGGCTAAACTTCAGACAGAGTTTGAAATCAACGGCCAGGTTATACCGCCGGTGGTTCTTTCCGAAGTAACTAACGATATGCCTGCAGCAAAGGATGAAGTCTTCGGCCCTGTCGCAACATTAATCCGGGCATCGAGCGAGGACGAAGCTATCCGCATTGCCAACGATTCTCCTTATGGCCTGAGCGGATCGGTCTTCACCCAGGACCGTTACCGGGGCATGCAGGCAGCGCGCCGCATTAATTCCGGCATGGTTCACGTAAATGACCAGTCCGTAAACGATGAAGCCCACCTGCCATTTGGCGGCGAGAAGCAATCAGGTATCGGACGCTTTAACGGCGAATGGGTTTTAGATGAATTTACGACCGAGCAGTGGATCAGTGTACAGGCGCAGGACCGCCCGTACCCATTGTAATTTCTCCGGAAATTTCAAGCTGAAATTGTTCTGTTTCCTTTTATTACCTTGCGGCCTGCCCTAAAATTGATTACTCTATAAAGAGAGGGGTAAGGAGGTTTGGAAGTGGAACAAGAAAAAGACGTAAAAATATTTGATAAAGACGAACTTTTGTATTTTGATGGAAAAGAGTGCAGGATGATCGCGGAATATGAACGAACGATTTGTGTCGAATACGTTCATTACCCGTTCGCCGGCCAGGAGGAAGAATTTCCTTATCCACGCGTTATTCTTCGCAAAGGGGAAGTCGAACGCGCAGCTGTCTAAACGAAAGTTTGCTTTAAAATAACAGCAAAAAAACAGGGACTGTCCTTTTACGGGGCAGTCCCTGCTTTGTATTCCTTAATGAACACCTTTACGCTTTGTCCTTCGTTTTTTACAGCAGCTTTGCCATCACGACGACGCCAAATGACGGCAGCCCTTCTTTTTCTGCGGTGTATTCCCTTACCGTTTCATATCCCATCCGCTGATACATACGGACGTTTTGCGGCGTCGATGCCCGAACTTTACAATAAATCCCTTTGAACTGTTCTTCTGCTGCAGCTTTCTCCACCCAGCGGATAAGCGCTGCGGCAGCCCCGTTCCCACGTTGGGACGGACGGACCGAAAGACGGTGAAAGTACATATAATCCTCCTCGGGCCGGAACCGGATCATTGCGGCCGCTTTCCCGTCCTTCCACCAGACGGCGGCCCGTTCTCCCTGCTCCATTTCAGCCTGAATCGACTCTGTGGTTTCCTGAATAGCTCCTGACGGCGGTGAGTCGTTCCGGTACTCCCAGAACGCTTCATACATAATGGCATTAATCAGGGATGCTTCTGACGGTCCTGCTTCTGTAATTTCTTTCATTCTTTTCCTCCTGGCACCTTCCGAATCCATACTTATGATCATTTATCGTACCATATTTGTTCAGGCACGAAAAAAGAACCTGCACTCGGCAGGTTCCTGCTTCTCATCATCAGCTTGCAAAAACATGCTGGCCGATGGATAAATTCGGTGTCCGCGTCCAGATCCAGTCCGAGGTTACCTCCTCCGGATTGTAATAATACATCGAACCATAGGACGGGTCATAGCCATTCCATGCCTGCTTGACCGCTTCATACGCTGTCTGATCAGGTGTCATGCTGTACTGGCCGTCAGCTACTGCGGTGAAAGCATTCTGCTGCTGAATGACGCCGTTTACGTTATTGGGAAATTCAGCAGATTCAAGACGATTTAAAATCACCGCTGCCACACCTATCTGCCCTTCAAAGGATTCCCCGCGGGCTTCCCCGTAGACCGCTTTGGCCACTGATGTAACTTCACTCATGCGGCTGGTCGTCTGCGGCCCCGCCGCACCATCCACGATTAAGTTGAAATCACTTTGAAATTGCTGTACTGCCCGGGTGGTGGCCGGGCCGTAATAGCCGGTCGCATTCGTATGTAAATATCCCATCTGTATTAAATCCTGCTGAAGCGCCGTTACTTCCGGCCCCTGTGCTTCCGTTTCCAGCATAGATGCCTTAGTGGTGCCAGGTGAAGCAAAAATAAGGATTGTAGCCATGATTGCAAAAATAGTACTGAATAATAATTTCTTTTTCAAATTTTCACCTCCATCCATATTGTATCCAAAAAATTCAATTTTCTAAACAAATTTCCTTCCTTTCATGAAAAGTATATAACAAGGTACTAAGTGCTGGTAATAACCAGTTCCATATTTTAACAAAAAAGACCCCCATGAAACATGGGAGTCCACACATTATTTTTAGGAGGCCTTATCCGGCTTGTCTGTATCCTTTTGTTTGTCCTTTGTTTCAATATCTGTTTCTTCCCTCAGCGCTTTAAACAGCGAGTACACCATCAGTATCATCACGATGGAAAACGGAAGCGCCGATATAATCATGACGTTCTGCAGCGCGTCTATCCCTCCGGAGTAGAGCAGTACTGCCGCTGTGGCGGAGAGCATGATCCCCCAGATAAATTTGACAATGGCAGAAGGATTTAACGCCCCGTTCGATGTCTGCATGCCGAGCACAAATGTCGCAGAATCGGCGGACGTGATAAAGAATGAGATGATTAAAAGGAGTGTAATAACAGACAAAACAATGCTGAGCGGGTATTGATCAAATACACCAAAGATGGCCTCCTCCGCAGCCAGCGAGGAAACGTCTGCCAGACCGGTGCTCTGGACGTTTAACGTCGCACCGCCAAACAGGGAGAACCAGATGAAGCTGACAATCGAAGGAACCAGGATGACGCCAATGGTAAATTCCTTCAGGGTGCGCCCTCTCGATACCCGGGCGATAAATATACCCACAAATGGCGACCAGGAGATCCACCATGCCCAGTAGAAGATCGTCCATGCATTGATCCATTCCCTCGAGCTGTCGGATGTTGGTGCGATCCGGAAGCTCATGCTTGGAAGCGACTGCAGATAAGTTCCTATCGTGTTCGTAAACAAATTCATGGAAAATAACGTTGGGCCGACAAAAAGCATTAAGATAAATAAGATGATTGTTAAGTATATGTTCGCGTTACTCAGGAATTTGATTCCTTTGTTTAGGCCGGTATACGCTGACACTAAAAACAAAACAGTTATAACGAAGATTACAATCAGCTGTACCGTATAATTATTCGGAGTGTCAAACAAATAAGCCATACCGCCGGAAACCTGGGCTGCGCCGATACCAAGGGTGGTGGCAATACCTGAGACCGTTGCAACCAGCGCGATAATGTCCACTATTTTTCCGCCGATGCCTTTTTCGTTCATAATCGGGCTGAGCATGGCGCTCACCATGCCGGGAGCACCGCGCCGGAACGTGAAATACGCAAAACAGATAGCCGTAATGCCGTAAATCGCCCACGGATGGATGCCCCAGTGCAGAAACATATAACGCATGGAATCGACCAGCGCCTGGTCTGTTCCAACCTCTGCTTCCGGAGCATTTGTTGCATAGTGGGAAACCGTTTCCGCCCCACTCCAGAATACAAGCCCGACTCCCATGCCGGCACTAAAAAGCATCGCAAACCATGTTGGATAGCTGTATTCCGGCCGGTCCTCCGGTCTTCCAAGCCGGATGTTTCCGTACCTGCTGAAAATAAAATAGATACATAAAAGCACAAATGCCGATACAATTAAAAGATAATACCACCCAAAACGGTTCGATACGAATGTCTGCACTGCAGAGGTGGCATTAAAAAACGATTCCGGGACTGCAACTCCGACAACCGCCATAATAAGCAGTATTACTAAGGCTCCGTAAAACACAAAGCCTACTCTTGGTTTTTGATTATCCACGGTGGGACCCCTTCCTATTTATGTATGCTGAAAACTATGGAACTTTTGCATTATGCAGAATTAAACGAAAAATAACAAATACACTAATTTCATAGAATTCATCATAATTCGCGATAATTTATGATTATATTAACTATACTCATTATATAATGATATCACCGCATATATCGCGATTTAACTGATTTTTACACCAAATTAGTACGATTGTGTCAAATTTTCTCACATATTTTTTCTGTCTTTAAGCCTTGTACTGGCGCAAACGCGGGTCATTATCCTTTATTTTCCTTGTATAAGCTGTTTTTTTGCTTCCATAAAGGGAATATGATTTCATGTATATGCGTATAAAATTCCGATACCTCTATTCAAATAAAATTCCATCATTTTGGAGGCAGCAGTATGATTATGACAACCTTTTCCACAAAAGCCGAGCGTCTGCACCAGCTCGAAGATACCTCCCGGAAATTCGCAGAGCGAACGGAGGAACATGACCAGAACGGAACCTTTCCAACCGAAAACATCGATGCATTAAAAAGCATCGGCTATCCGGCCTTGACGGCCCCGGCTGCTTTTGGCGGTATTGATGCCGGTCTGCTTGAACTCGTGGAGGCCCAGGAGCTTATCGCCCGCTACGACGGATCCACGTCGCTTGCCATTGGATGGCATGTCGGCATCGTTAAAAATTTAAACGAAACACGGCCGTGGGAGGAAAATTTGTACAGCAGCGTCATGAAAGACGTCGTTGAAAACGGAGCCGTTCTGAACAATATCGCGACCGAGGCGGCAACCGGAAGTCCGACCCGCGGCGGCACACCGGGAACCATCGCCGAACGCCAGGACAGCGGATGGGTCCTGAATGGGCGAAAAACATTCGCTACCATGTCGCCCGTGCTTGATTACTATATCGTCACGGCCCATATTCCAAAAGAAGATGCTACAGCCTACTTTGTTGTGCCAAAGGAAGCTGCAGGGATATCTATTATCAACACGTGGGATTCGATCGCCATGCGCGCGACCGGCAGTCATGACGTGGTGCTTGAAAACGTCCGGGTGCCAAATAACCACCTGGCCCAATATATCGTTCCCGGCAATAAACCGGCAGCCGGCTGGCTTCTGCACATTCCAGCCTGTTATCTCGGAATCGCCCAGGCTGCGGCCGATGAAGCCGCCCGTTTTGCTGCTTCCTACTCTCCAAACAGCATTAACAAAACGATCTCGGAGCTTCCAAACGTGCGGGAAAAACTTGGCCGCATGGAGCTTAAACTACTGCAAAGCAGACACTTTCTGCATTCCGTTGCGCTAAAATGGGATGAATCCAGTGCCGAAGAGAGGCAGCAGATGAAGGGTGAATTAGGCGCAGCTAAGACAAGCATTGTGAATGAAGCAGTGGAAGTAGTGGACCTGGCCATGCGCGTTGCAGGAGCCAGAAGCCTCTCCGCTTCCAGCCCGCTGCAGAGGCATTACCGTGATATTCGCGCCGGGCTTCATAACCCGCCTATGGATGACATGGTCATTGACCAGCTCGCCGGCCGGCTCCTGGATTATCAACCTCCTTCCTCCTAAGAAACCGCTGCGTGCGGTTTCTTTTTTTAGGCTCTATAATATTTGTTGGGGTACAGACACAAAAAAACACGCAGACTCCCATATCCGTTATACTTGCGTCGACAAA